>JANOJW010000723.1:0-2760 GCA_031418955.1 Hyphomicrobiales bacterium
CGTGCTGTGGCCGGTGAACACGACCGCCGAGGCGGCACTGTCGGGCGGGCGGCGCAGCATGACCGGGCCGGCGGCCGATCAGATCGCCGACATCAAGACATTGGAGGCCGCCGGCATCCAGGATCTGTGCCTGTCGTTCCACGCGCCGACCGTGGCTGGCATCATCGAACGCATGGAGACGTTTGCCCGCGATCTGATGGCGAAATCGTAGGCAAGGGCTGTGGACCGGCGTTGGTCGGACACAACCGCGCCACGATTCGCCGACATTGGAGGGTGCTCATTGGTCGGATCGCTGGGGGCGGCGCTTGGATTTCAAGCCACTCGTGGATGTCGTGCTCGGGTTCCTCAAGGGGAACGAGACGCTGGTCGAGGCGGCGCTGTTCGCATTGGGCTTTGCCGAATCGCTGGTGCTGGTGTCGATCTTCGTGCCGGCGACCGTGCTGTTCCTCGGCATCGGCGCCATGCACGAGGCGAGCGGCGGCTCTTTCATGCCGATCATGATTGCAGCCGCGCTCGGCGCCTTCTTCGGCGACGTGGTGTCGTATTTCCTCGGGCGGCACTATCGCGAGCGCCTGACCGGCCGCTGGCCGCTGCGGGACCATCCGCATTGGCTCCCCAATGCCCATGCTTTCCTCGACCGCTGGGGCATTCCGGGCCTCGTCCTCGCCAAGTTCCTGGGGCCGCTGCGGTCTGTCGCGCCGGCGGCCTGCGGCGTCGCCCAGATGCCGTTGCCGCGCTTTCTCGTGGCAACGGCGATCGGCTCTGTGGTCTGGTCTCTCGTGCTGCTAGGGCCACCCTACTATGGCCTCGCCGCGTTGGGCTGGTGACGGCGTCCAGTCGACGTCTATTTGGCACGAATGGACCTTCTGCTCCGTGTCATCCACGCCGTCCACACGGCACGCCGTCAGCGTAGCTTTGGCAGCGGACGCTTGATCTGTGCCACCCCCGGGCTCACCCTCGAGTTCACCCCCAAGCTCACCGAAGACAGCGGGCCATGCGGACTGGTAGGCTCACGCGAGCGCCGACGCCATTCGCAGGAGGCTTCCCCATGCGCACTGCGTTTCCTGAAACCGGCCAACCCCGGGACGTCCTACTCGCCGAGCTTGCCGGCCTGAAGGCTGGCGATGCCGACTGGAAGGGCGGACGGGTGCCGCTGTTCGTGTTCAAGGCCCGCGACGACGTCGAGGCAATCGGTCGAGCGGCCTTCAACGAATACTTCGTCGAGAACGCGCTCGGATCGCGTCGCGCTTTCCTGAGCCTCGGCCGCATGGAGCGCGAGATCGTCGAGATGGGCCTCGACCTGTTCCACGCACCCGACGGCGCCCAGGGCTTCATGACCACCGGCGGCACCGAGAGCATCATCATGGCCGTCGAGAGCGCACGCAATTTTGCGCGCGCGAAGCGCGGCGACCCGCGCCACCGCGGCAATCTCGTACTGCCCGACACGGCACACCCTGCCTTCGACAAGGCGGCGCGCCTCATGGACCTCGAGGTGCGACGCATTGCCGTCGGCGCCGATCTGCGCGCCGCCCCGCGCGCGATTGCCGACGCCATCGACGCCGACACCATTCTGATGGTCGGCTCCGCGCCGTGCTTCCCGTTCGGCATCATCGATCCGCTCGACGCGCTGTCGGAGCTGGCGCTCTCACGCGGCGTGTGGCTGCACGTCGACGCCTGCGTCGGCGGTTATCTGGCCCCGTTCGTGCGCGACAACGGCGCAGCGATCCCCGCCTTCGACTTCGCACTGGCGGGCGTCGCGTCGCTGTCCGCCGACCTGCACAAATACGGCTACACCCCAAAGCCCGCCTCGACCGTGTTCTATCGCGACGCCAACCGCGCCAAACACCACGGCTTCGACGCCGACGTCTGGCCGAACGGCCGCTTCGCCACGACCACCATTGTCGGCACGCGACCTGGCGGCGCGGTCGCCGGCGCCTGGGCGACGATGCGCTATCTGGGACGCGACGGCTATCGCTCAGTCGCCCGCGACCTGATGGCCATGATCGAGCGCTACAAATCCGGCATCGCCACGATTCCGGGCCTGCATGTGCACGGCGCGCCGCATCTGGCCATAGCAGCCGTCGGGTCGACCGACATCGACGTATTCCGCGTCGCCGAGGTCATGAGCATGAAAGGCTGGGTGCCGGGCCTGACGCAACGTCCCAAGGGGCTGCACCGCATGATGTCGCTGCTGCATGCGCCCTCGCTCGACGACTATCTCGGCGATCTGGCCGCAGCCGTGACGGTCGTGCGCAGCGAGGCGGGCCGTGCTGCCAGCATCAAGGCCAGCTACTAGGGGACGAACTTGAGAATGGCGTCCGCCCCGACACCAGCGCCATCCTTGATCTTCTCGCGCTGCTGGTTGCCAGAACCGCCCTTGGCTTTAGAAGTCGTCCCCGCTGTGGTCGGGGGCGTCTCCTTCGTCAGCTCCGTCACCGCGATCCGCTCCATGATCGCTGCAACGCTGTCGAGGGTCGCGCTCACGTCCTGCTTGCGCCGAGATCGCTCGATCTTACTGAACTTTCCAGCGAGGGAGATAAGATCGGCGAACGCGGTTCCGATCCTCGAATGATCTTTCTAAGATTACGTGTGCGGGCCTGTTTCCGGGGCTTTGCGCGGGTCATTAGAGCCTGTCTCGGAAGTTTTCGTGTGGTTTCATTGCGCTCGAAGGGTCCAGATGGCAGGAGCGTGGCGAAGTCGATACCCTAGGTATCGGCAAGTCGCGCGACGAACCAGATGGGCCGTTCGAGCACAACCGAA
>JANOJW010000724.1:0-6297 GCA_031418955.1 Hyphomicrobiales bacterium
GCGGAGGGTTCGTTTGCATCGTCGCTCCGTTGTCGCGCTGCGAGATAGAAGCCTTTCGAGTGCTGAATGTGGTTGGCGACCAGGCGGAGCAAGGTTTTCCGATCGCCCCTGCGGAGGGCCTCGATCATCGCCCAATGCTCATCGCGGAGAACTGCGAGCAACTCGGTGTCGACCATTGGATACAGTCGCATCGCGCGCGACACGTAGGCATAGTGGGCAATGGCATCCGACAGGTGACGATTGGCGCAAGCTCGGAACAGCCGCTCGTGGAAGGCCTCGTTGGCCGCGTCGATGCGACGGGGGCATTTTTCGGCGATGGCTTTGTCGTGGCGTCGTTGCAGAGCTTTCAACTCATTGATCACTTCTGCGCTCGCGGGCAGGTGCATGCGCTGAACAGCGCCTCGATGAAGTGTCTCGCGCAGCTCCGAGATTTCCTCGACCTCCTCGGCCGAGAAGTCTCGAACCGACGCCCCACGATTGGGATTTCGCACCACGACGCCCATGTGCTCGAGTGCTGCGAGCGCTTGCCGCACGACGTGGCGCTTGGCGTCGAAGCGCTGCATCAGTGAGTCTTCGACAAGCCGCTCGCGTGGCCGCAGCCGGCCGTACAGAATGTCGCCCTCGAGCGATCGAACCAGCTCAGACAGGACGGTCGCATCGTCTGGCTTTGCACCCCGCAGATCGATGATTGTGCGTTGACGAGGCATGCTCTTGCCCTGGCAGAAACTGGCTGTCTCGTTGATGTCGAGCGCTGGTCGCCAGCATTATTGATAATCTCATTGACGGCCGCAAGTGGGCATCCCAAGATCATCAAAGGGCTTGCAGGTTCAATTGCAAGGATCGAGCATGTTGCGGCGACGGTGGAGGAAACAATGCAGATCAAGCAATGGATTGCTCTTTTGGCAGCGGCGACCAGTTTGGGCTCATGGAGCGGCACCGCTCTGGCCCAGCAGAAAGAGTTGACTTTTTGGAGCCATTGGGCGGCGGAATTGCCGAAACGCACATTCGTCGAGGCCGCCATCAAGGCCTTCGAGGAAAAGAATCCCGGCATCAAGATCAAGGCGACTTGGTACGAGAAGACGGCGCTCTATGCCGGTCTCAAGACGGCGCTGAGGGCCGGCCAGGCGCCTGACATTTTCTATGCCGAGCCCGATCAGGTCGAGTACATGGACAACGGCTTCCTGCTCGATCTCTCCGGCCTAAACTGGGCTGCGGTCGAACCGTGGGCGAAGGATGCCTGGAGCTACAAGGGCAAGCCTTACGGCCTGCCGCTCGAAGCCTGGACGGTTGAACTTTACTACAACAGCAAGGCGATGGCTGATCTCGGCGTCACGGTGCCAGCCAACCTGCAGTTGGCGCCGGATGCCTTCGTCGACATGGTGAAGAAAGCGAAGACGAAGGGCATAACGCCAATGTCACTCGGCGTCGGCGACCGACCCTATCCCGGGGCGCACATCGTCCACGAGGCGTTGCTGAAGCGCCTCGGCGTCGATGAGTACGGCCGGCTGCTCGCCGGGAAGCTGCCGTGGAGCGATCCCCGCGTGGTCGATATCCTGAAGTGGACCAAGAGCCTGACCGACGCTGGCATGCTGCCGACCACGTTCACGACCTTGAAGCTGGCCGAGGCGCACGGATACTTCCACACCAACCCCGGTGCACTCACGTTTCTCAACGGCAGCTGGTACACCTCGCGTGCGTTCAATCCGGTGGACAAGGGCGGTCAGCCGACGAACTTCCCGCTTGGCATCATGCAGTTTCCGGCGGTGCCGGGTGCCGTGTGCAACGAGTGCCGCTCGATCGCGGTCGGTGGCAGCTATGTGGCCAACGTGGCAACAAAGAACAGCAAGGAAGTCCTGGAGTTCTTCAATTCTTTCTTGACGCCGGCGATGGGCAATACGTGGCTCGACGTGGTCAAGGTGCAGACCGGCATCAAGAGCGATCCCTCGAAGATGACGGACAAGCAGGCCGCAGCCTACTTCGAGATGATCGCCAAGACCAACGCCGGGGCCAAATATTTCTTCGGCATTCCGATTCAGGTGATGACCGGTAAGCCGAAGGAAGTGTTCACGCAGGTCTTCAACAATGCCTTCCCGGCCGGCAACATCAGCGTCGATGACGCCGTCAAGCAGATGGCCGGCGCCTACTGACGCGGATCATAAGCGAGGGTGACGCACGGCGCACGGGCTCACAGACCAGTGTGGCTGTACCACGCCCGGGGAAAACTGCACATGTCGTCGCGTCAGATGCCGTCCGGCGAGGCCCAAACTTCGCACGACCCGTCTTCGCGGGACGATGGCTTGCACAAGCCCTGGGGCACCATCATTGCCTTTCTGCTACCGGCGCTGACGCTCTATGTCGGCTTCACCGCCTATCCCGCCATCCGCACGTTGTGGAACAGCTTTCATAGCGTGCTGCCACGCGAGGAGAAGTTCGTCGGGCTTGCCAACTATGCGGAACTCGCCAAGGACGAAATCTTTTGGCGCGCCGTTCGCAATACGATTCTGTGGGCCTGCACCTCGCCGCTGATCGAGGTGTCGATCGCGCTGCTGCTCGCCTTGGCGCTCTATGCCAAGGTGCCGGGCGCGCGCTTTTTCCGCGTTGCCTGGTTCACGCCGGTGCTGATGTCCTATGTGGTCGTCGGCATACTGTGGCTGTGGATCTACAACAACGATTGGGGGCCGGTGAATGTGGCGCTCCGCGCTGTCGGCCTTGGCAGTTGGGCGAAGCCCTGGCTCGGCAATCCGGGCACGGCGCTGCCGGCGCTCATTTTCGTGACCAGCTGGATGTGGGTCGGATTCAACATGGTGGTGCTGCTGGCGGCACTGCATTCGTTGCCCAAGGAAGTGATCGAGGCGGCCGAACTCGACAACTGCGGCTGGGGCGGCAAGCTCGTGCACGTCATTTTTCCGCTGGTGCGCGCCACGCTGCTCAACCTGATCGTGCTCTCGTTCATCGGCAAGATGAAGATCTTCGACCTTGTCTGGATCACCACCAAGGGCAATCCGCTATGGGCGACGGAGACGGTCTCGACCTACGTCTACAAGCGGGCCTTCGAGTGGTCGACCTTCGATCTTGGCTATCCCTCGACCATAGCGGCTGCCTGGTTCGTCATCGTCCTGGCGACGGTCCTGGCGCTGTCATGGGCATTCCGCACGCGTGAAAAGCTTGAATACTGAGGGGTGCCGGCACGTGGTTATCGTGAGACGTTCTCTGCTGATGCTGGCCTTGACGCTCTATACGTCGTTCGCCGCCGGTCCCTTCGTGTGGGCCGCCATGCTGTCGCTGCGGACCACGACCGAGATCCATCGCGACCATTTCGCATGGCCAAGTCCGCCACATTGGGACAAGTTCGCCGATGCCTGGTTCAATTCCAACTACGGCATCTATTTTGCCAACTCGCTGCAGGTCGTTGTCGTCGCCGTGCTGATCCTGACCTTCGTCGGCGCCATGGCCGCACACTGCCTCGCGCGCTACAAATTCCGTCTCAACCGGGCCATCTACTTCATCCTGTTCTCGACCATCATCTTCCCGCCCCAGATCACCATCATCTCCCTTTTCCAGATCCTGGTGCAGTACGGGCTCTACAACAGCAAGGTCGGGTTGACGCTTGTCTATGTCGCCATCCAGTTGCCGTTGACGATCTACATCCTCGAGAGCTTTTTTGCGCGCATTCCAGCCGACCTGTTCGACGCCGCGCGCATGGATGGCTACTCCGACTGGGAGATCTTCTGGCGCGTCGCCCTGCCGATCGCGATGCCGGCCGTCGCCACCACCGTGATCTTGAACTTCATCCTGCTTTGGAACGAGTTCCTCTATGCCGTCGTGCTGATCACTGACGAGTCGAACCGCACATTGCCGCTCGGCATCCAGCGCTTCATCGGCGACACCCAGGAAGACGTCGGTATGATCGCGACCGGCCTCATGATCGCGATCATCCCCGTGATCGTCGTCTACGCATTCTTTTCGGAAAAGCTCATCCAGGGCATGACCGCAGGCGCGGTGAAGTAGAACGGAACCACCGATGGCCGTCGTCACGCTCGACAAGCTCAGTAAGGTCTACGCGCGCGGGCAGGCGCCAGCCGCCGACAACGTCTCGCTGGAGGTCGGCGATGGCGAGTTCATGGTGCTGCTCGGCCCGTCGGGCTGTGGCAAGACGACGACGCTGCGCATGATCGCCGGACTCGAGTCGATCACCTCGGGGACGCTCTCGATCGACGGCCGGGTGGTCAATGGCGTGCCGGCCAGGGACCGCGACATCGCCATGGTGTTCCAGTCCTATGCGCTCTATCCGCACATGAGCGTCAAGGACAATCTGGCGTTCGGCCTGAAGCGGCGCTCGGTCGAGCGCGCCGAGATCGAGCGTCGCGTCACCGATGTGGCGGGCGTGCTCGGTCTCTCGGACTTACTGACCCGCAAGCCGCACGCCCTCTCCGGCGGCCAGCGCCAGCGCGTGGCCCTCGGCCGCGCCATCGTGCGCGATCCGAAGGTGTTTCTGTTCGACGAGCCGCTGTCCAATCTCGATGCAGCGCTGCGCGTTTCGACCCGGGGAGAAATCGCGGCCATTCACCGGCGTCTCGGTGCCACTATGATCTATGTCACGCACGATCAGGTGGAGGCCATGACCATGGGCACGCGCATCTGCATCATGAATGGCGGACGCGTCGCGCAAGTGGGGGCTCCGCTCGCGGTCTATCGGCGGCCGGCGAGCACGTTCGTCGCAAGCTTCCTCGGAAACCCGCCGATGAACCTGCTGCCGGCGATCGTCATGGAAGGGGCGGATGGCCGCACATTGAAGGTCGGAGAGAGCCTCATCGCGTTGCCACCGGACGTGACGAGCCCTTTGGTAGCCGGGCGCACGATCACGTTCGGCATCCGGCCCGAGCACATCGCCCGCGCGATGGGGGAGCGTAGGGCGCTGGCCTTTCCCGTGCCGGTCGAGGTGCAGCGGATCGAGGCACTCGGCGCTGAGACCATCGTGGTGGCGCAGCTGGCGGGCGTCGCCAAGCCGTTGTTCGCGCGCTTCTCCGGCGAGACCGAGTTCAAACTCGGGGAGCAGTGCCAGCTGTTCCTCGATCTGCAGCAGGCGCATCTGTTCGGCGAAGACGGACAAGCGTTGTGGACCGTGTAATCGTTGGCAGGCTGCAATTCCAGCGACCGCAGGGGGTGCCGCTCCGCAGCGCGCATAATTATCTACCACCGACGTCTGGTCCACTCCACCGAACCCGACAGGAAGTTCAAGAGCCGACGTGGATGTGGAACCGCAACTGTCGGTTGGCCCTGACCCTTCCGTTCCACCATGTGGAACAATGGCGGTCTGTGTGG
This sequence comes from Hyphomicrobiales bacterium, assembly GCA_031418955.1. GTDB lineage: Bacteria > Pseudomonadota > Alphaproteobacteria > Rhizobiales > Hyphomicrobiaceae. The sequence goes on from JANOJW010000724.1 coordinate 5,323, forward strand.
TTGAGCGTCCTTCGGAGCATCACGCGCGTCGTGTCGGTGCCCTGGCGGCCGAGCTGGTCTCCCAGCGTCGACCGAACCACGTGCTCACCAGGCGTGGTCACGCCACTTCCGCATCACCGCGCCGAATGATGAACACGTGTGCTGGGGCGAGCCGGATGCGGGTGGTGGTTTTGCGCACGGTGCAACTGCTGCGGCGCAGGGCGCTGCTTGCGCCGCTGTCGTAGAGGCGGATCTGCTGCGGCGACACCGCGACCGCGACGGTCCAATGCGATTGCCGCCCCTCCAACCCGAGCACCGCGACGCACGTGGGCGATACGATGCGCGCGAGCGCCTGCCACACGCGATCGATATCAGGGGCGCGACGCAGCGGCTTCGACAGGCGCCGCACGCTCAACTCGATATCGTGCTCGTCGGCCATATAGCGCACGGCTTTGGCGAGCAGCCGGGCCTCGTCGCCACAGCAGATTCCATTGGCGACGGCCGCACTCGCATTGCCACCCGCCGTCGGCAGGTGCCGAACCAGGGGGTCGAACAGCCAACACGCTTCGTCGCCGTCGATTTCCGGGCACAGCGCCCGCACCGCGTTGATGGCGCTGTAAATGCCGCACAGGCCGTCGAGGTCACCCTGCCGATACGGCTCACGCAGGCGGCCTATCCTCGACCGCCTGCTGCTCAGCATGTCTGTCATGGGCCGCCCCTCAGTACTCGCTCGCCAACATGATCGTGAGCACCCGCAGCGTCTTGCCCGGGTCGGCTGGATCATCGGAGAGGTGTGTGCCCGTGGGGTCGTAGTAATCGTGCTTGAAGAAGATGCGCTCGCACGTCGAGGCAGAGCCGGGCGCGTCGATGACCACGTCGAGCGCGCCCATGTCGTGCTCGCCCCAGGGGTCGTTGTCGTCTGTGAAGGCGTTGAAAGCCCGCACGGCCGAGAGGACGCGCGCTTGAGCCTCAGGGCTCATGGCGGCAATACCCGCG
>JANOJW010000725.1:0-5208 GCA_031418955.1 Hyphomicrobiales bacterium
GCGAGCTGAAGCCCGAGCGCTCGCCCGGTGACTTCGCGCTCGCCCAGATGGGTCTTGGCAATGTGCTGCTCGCCATCGAGGAGCAGGAGGGCGGGCTTGCGCACATCGAGGAAGCGGCGGAGGCCTATGGAGCGGCGCTGACCACGCTGCGGCGCGACGACGCGCCGGCCGACTGGGCGGAAGCCAACCTGTGCCACGGGCTCGCGCTGCTCGGCATCGGCGAGCAAAAGGATGCGCCGGCGATGCTGGAGGCTGCAGTCTCAGCGTTCCGGGCGGCGCTCGCGGGCTACACGCGGACAGCCGCACCGCAGAAGTGGGCGCTGACGCAGATGAACCTCGGCAATGCTCTTGCCGCGCTGGGCGAGCGGGCCGGCGAGACAGGACCCGCCCGGCTCGAGGACGCCATCGCCTGCTACAACGCGGCGCTGCAGGAGTTCCGCCGCGATGCCGAGCCCTTGAAATGGGCGATCACCCAGATGAACCTCGGCACCGCGCTCATTCGCCTGGGTGAGCGCCGCGACAAGCGCCGCCATTGGTTGGCGGCAGCCGGTGCGCTGGTGCCCGCGCTCGAGGTGTTCGAGACGCAGCGCGCCGACGCGCTCGCCGACGTGACGCGCCGCAGCCTCAAGCGCTTCCACGAGAGCTGGGAGGCGCTGATCGCCGCTCCCACAGGTCTGCCCGAACACGAGCGCCGCGCCATGCCCAAGGCCGTGTGACGGCGTTCGGTCGGTCAGCGCCGAGCTTTACCTGCGCCCAGAAACTCGGCGGCGCCCGCGCCCAGGATGCGGGGCACGTGGTTGTAGATGTAGCGGCAGCCCTTGGCGACGACATCGCCGACAGTGTCCGTCGTCGCCGGCATGCCCGGCACCTTTCCCGCGGCGCGGATCGCTGAGAGCGTGCGGTCGATCGCCTCGGAGACGGGCGGCGCTCTTGGGTTGCCCGGATGCCCCATCGATTGCGACAGGTCCGACGGGCCGATGAAGAACACGTCGATGCCGGAGACCCCCAGGATCTCGTCGATTTGGGCGATCGCCTCCTGGTGCTCGATCTGAACGCAGACGAGCGACATCGCGTTCTGCTGGGCGGCGAAGTCGGGCATCTTCGCGCCGAGCCCCCAGCGGTCGGGTCGGGTGCCGGCGGCGAGCCCGCGTGCGGCACCGGGTCCGAACTTGACGGCGGCCACCGCCCGCTCGGCATCGGCGCGACTGTTCACGTGCGGCACCTGCACGCCCTTGACGCCGCGGTCCATCACCGACTGGATGTCGGCTGCGTCGTTGCTGCGCGGGCGCGCGATCGCGGTGATGCCCGAGGCGTCAGCCGCCATCGCCATCACCTCGACGTCGGCCAGTCCGATCGAGCCGTGCTCGCAGTCGATCAGCACCCAGTCGAACCCCGCGTAGGCCAGCATCTCGACGAGCTGGGGTGAGGGAAACATCACGGAAGCCCCGAGTGCCGGCTCGCCGCGCGCGATCTTCTCCTTCATGGCATTGCGCATCATGTGGCGCTCCGTTGCGCGAGTTGGGCCTGTCGGCGTGCCGCGCGTGCCACGGCCTGTTCGCGGTGCAGCAGGTAGAGGCCAGCGAGAACGACCACGGCGATGCCGGCAAAGGACAAGGCGTCGGGAACGTGTCCCCAGATCAGATAACCGAGCAGCAGCGCCAGCAGCACCAGCGAATAGCGGAACGGCGCCACCACCGGGATCTCGCCGACCCGCATACCGACGACGCCGAAGTAATAGGCGAAATACAGCGCCGACGACGCGCCCGCCAGCAGCAGCAGCGACTTGTGCGAGGGCGCGACCCAAACCTCGAACGGCATCAGGCACAAGCCGCCGATCGTCACCATCAGCGAGGAGGCGGCCGCGATCAGCAGCGAGGGCACTGCATGGTCGACGAAGCGGGTGGCGAGATCCCGCGTCGCCGTGAAAACAACCGCCACCATGGCGATCCAGGCTTCGGGCACGAAGCTCGCGGTGCCCGGCTTGATGATCAGCATCACGCCGGCAAGGCCCACAATCGAGGCGGTCCAGCGCTGCCAACCGACATGGGAGCCGAGCATCAGGGCCGCACCCGCCGTCACCGCGAGCGGCGTCACCTGCAGGATCGCCGAGACGGAGGCCAGCGGCAGGTGACGCAAGGCCGCCACGATGAACAGCGTCGCAAAAGCCGAGGCGATCAGGCGGACCAGCATCGGCGGCGTCAACAGCACGCGCGGGCTGCGCCAGCCGCGCGTCATGAACATGGCGGTCCCCAGGATCAGCGTCGCCATGACGCCGCGAATGACGATGATCTGGCTGTTGGGCAGCTCAGCTGAGACGACCTTCACAATGGCGTCGTTGACGACGAATCCCGCCGACGAGGCGAGGATCGCCAGGATGCCCCGGAAATTGTCGGTCATGCCGTGTCGTCTCCGCCCGCGCGCTGCTGCTTCAGCCTGCGTTCGCGCAGGAACGTGTAGACCCCGGCCGCCACCACGATCCCCGTGCCGACGAGCGCCATGGTGTCGGGCGTCTCGCCGAATAGCGCCAGCCCAGCGATGATCGCGAACAGGATCACCGAATAGCGGAAGGGCGCAACCACCGCGACCTCGCCGTGGCGCATGGCATCGATGATGAAGTAGTAGCCGCCGAGCAGGAACACCGCCGCACCGGCAAGCGTCAGCACCGCTTTGGTCGAAGGCACGACCCAGGTTTCGGCAGCTGCGAAGGTGGCGGCGGCCAGCGTCACGGTCGAGGCCGACAGCACGACCAGGAACATGGTCGGGAAGCGGGTCGAGATCTGGCGCGTCGTCAGATCGCGCAGCATCGAGAAGCCGACGCCGGCGAGCGCCAGCAGCGACCAGGCCGTGAACGCGGAGGTGCCGGGCCGGATGATGACCAGCACACCTGCGAGGCCGACGAGGGTCGCCGTCCACCGCCGCCAGCCGACGGCCTCGCCCAGAAACAGCGCAGCGCCCGCGGTGATCGCGAGGGGGAGGAACTGCAGGATCGCGGTGGCGTCGGCGATCGGCATGTTGAACAGCGCGAACAGGTAGAAGAACGTCGAGCCGATTTCGCCGACGTTGCGCCAGGCGATCATCGGCGCCTCGCGCCTCGTCGGCCACGGCCCGAGCTGGCCGAGCGCCGAGGCCAGCGTGAGCGCCATCAGCAGCGCGCACAGCCCGCGGATGAAGATCGCCTGGCCACCGGGGAGTTCGCGCGTCGCGAGCTTGATCAGCGCATCGTTGACGATGAAGCTCGCCTGGCTGGCGATCATGGCGACGATGCCGCGCGCGTTGCCGCTCGTGCCCGCCGCATTGGTCCGCGTCGTGGTGATGGTCGTGCTCCCGCCAGGTCAAGGGCGGCAGTGTAGTTCGGACGACGGCCTGCCGCCATGGCAATGAGCGGCCCCGGTTTGTAGCCTTGCGGTCAGCCGTCGTATCCCGATGCGACGAGCCTATCGGTTGTCATCCTCGGGCTTGTCCCGTGGATGACAACCGCACCAATGTGCATAGTCGGCTGCGGATCGTCGTCGAGTGTGAACCGTTGGCCAAGCCACTATTTCTTGCCTAAGCTTTCAATCTTCATCATCGAGGAACCCCGCCATGCTGACGCTCTACTATGCCCCGGGCTCGAGTTCGTTCGCCCCGCACATCGCTTTGAACGAAGTCGGCGCGCCCTATGAAGGCCGGGTCGTCTCGTTTGCGACGAAGGAGCCCGCGTCGGCTGCCTACAAGGCGATCAATCCGGAAGGCAAGGTGCCGACGCTGCTCGTCGACGGGCTGCCGCTGACCGAGGTCGCCGGCATCCTGTACTACATCGCGCGCACCTACCCGCAGGCCAAGCTGATGCCGGCGAACGACCCGCTCGGCGAGGCGCAGGTGATCTCGTGGATGTCCTTCATCGCCTCGACGCTGCACCCGGCGCGCCAGAAAGGCCCCGAGCATGCGACCGCCATGTACCAACTCGCCGACGAGCGGCTTGGCCGGCGCACCTGGACCGTCGGCGACAGCTACACCATCGCCGACATCCATCTGTTCCGCCTCTACTGGCGCTTCGCGGGCTCGCTGCAATTGCCAGCCGGCAGCCTACCCAACCTCAAGGCCCACCACGACCGCGTCGTGGCCCGGCTCGCCGTGCAAAAGACCATCGCGATCGAGAAGGCCGCCGGCTACGAGCTGCCATGACGGGCCGTAGGTTGGGTCGAGCGCCCTGCACTCGCGAGACCCAACGACGCGGTTGTAGTGGGGAGTTGGGTTTCGCAAGGGCTCAACCCAACCTACACGAACTTCGGGCGGCGTTTGGCCAGGAATGCGTCGACGCCCTCGGAGAATTCGGCGCTGCCGAACGCGACCCCTTGCGCGATCGCCTCGCGCTCGAAGAACTCCTCGACGCTGGAGTCAAAGGCGCGCTTCATCATCTTCATCATCACCTTACGCGCCGCATTGTACCCGCGACAATCGGATCATGGGAGAAGTTGGCAGCCGCCCTGAAATGGGCTTGGAGCCCGTCTACCTTGTATCGAATCAATCAACCGAGAGGGTGAGCGGCTTGCGCATCCCCTCTCCCCATCACCCTGCACTCGTGATGGGGAGAGGGTCGGGGTGAGGAGCGGCCGCTTGCTCGAGCGGAGTGTGTTGCCGCCCCTCACCCCGACCCTCTCCCCGTGCAAGAGCAGAGCACGGGGAGAGGGGGAAGGTATGCCGCTCGCGGAGCGAAGTCCGACACGGAGGCAACCACTTGGACGGACTGCTCGACCTCGACGGCACTGGCTCCACGATCGCACCTGCGCGCGTGCCCGTGCTGCTGCCGGTCGCGCTCGACCAGACTTATGATTACATCCTGCCCGCCGGCGTCGAGGTGGAGGCGGGCGCGTTCGTGCTGGTGCCGTTCGGGCCGCAGACGCGCATCGGCATCGTGTGGGACCGCGCGATCGATACCGGCGGGAAGCCGATCGACCCCAAGAAGCTGAAACCCTTGGTCGAGCGGCTGGATGTACCATCGCTTCCCGTGACTTCGCTGCGATTTGCCGAGTGGATCGCCAAGTACACGCTCGCGCCGCTCGGCATGGTCGCGCGCATGATGATGAGCGCGCCGGCTGCCTTCGAGCCGCAGAAACCGCGGTTCGGCGTGCGCCATGTGCCGGATGCTGCGACCCCGCCGCGCATGACGCCCGAACGCCAGCGCGCGCTCGAAGTGGCGAGTGACGGTCTGGTCCGCGCCAAAGCCGC
>JANOJW010000726.1:0-5567 GCA_031418955.1 Hyphomicrobiales bacterium
GCCATGAGCCTGTCGTCGGTCTCGGTGATCGCCAATGCACTGCGCCTGCGCCGCCTCGACCTCGACCACGATTGAGGCAGCATTTGGCAGTTGCCGCACACAATGCGCTGCGCGATATCAAGCCCGCTCGTGCCGCTCACAACCCCAGTGCGCCCTTGGCGATGATGTTCTTCTGCACCTCGCTCGAGCCGCCGTAGATGGTGGCGGCGCGGCGATAGAGATGCTCATAGATCACGTCGGCCGATTCCTCGGGTCCGATCATCTCGCCGTTCCAGCCGGCATGCAGCGCCTCCGACTGGTAGACCATGCCGTGGCGGCCGAGCACGTCGAGTCCGGTCTGCAGAATCGCCTGCTGCACCTCGGTGCCGCGCAACTTCAAGGCGGCAGCCCCCATCAGCGTCGGCGCACCGTCGGCGCGCGCGGCGGCGAGCTGGTCGGCCATCAAGGCCTTCACAGTCGCAAAGCCCACCTCGAGCTCGGCCATCCGCCGCTGGAAGTGGGGATCCTCCTTCAGGGATTTGCCGCCCTCCTTGGTCTGCTCGAGCAGACTGTTGATCTGCGCCAGGTAGGATTCGAGCTTGGCGATGTCGACGTTGCCGACGCGCTCGTTGGCGAGCAGGAACTTGGCGTAGGTCCAGCCCTTGTTCTCCTCGCCGATGCGATTGGCGATCGGCACCCGCACGTTGTCGAAGAACACCTCGTTCAAGTGATGCCCGAGCGTGATGCCGATGATCGGGCGCACGGTGATGCCGGGCGTCTTCATGTCGATCAGCAGGAACGAGATGCCTTCCTGCTTCTTGGCCTTCTGGTCGGTGCGCACCAGCGCGAAGATCCAGTCGGCCCAGTGCGCGAACGAGGTCCAGATCTTCTGGCCGTTGACCACATAGTGGTCGCCGTCGCGATCAGCCCGCGTCTTCAAGGCAGCGAGATCCGAGCCCGCGCCCGGCTCCGAATAGCCCTGGCACCACCAGATGTTGTTGCGGCGGATGTTCTCGATGTGCTGCGCCTTCTGCGCGTCGCTGCCGAAGGTGTAGATGACGGGGCCAGCCATGGTCGGCCCGAACGAGATCAGCGGCGGGGCGCCGGCGCGGCCGAGCTCCTCCTGAAAGGCTAGGAACTGCTCGGGCTTCCACCCGAGGCCCCCCTGCTCCTTCGGCCACTTGCCGGTCAGCCAGCCGCGCGAGCCAAGGCTCTTCAACCAGGCGTCGTACTCCTGCTTCTCGAGGTGCTGGCCGCGCGCCTGCTTGCGCTTCACCGATTCGGGCAACTCCCGTTCGCAAAACGCGCGCACCTCGCGGCGGAAGGCGTCGAGGCTCGTGTCGCGTTCGGTGGTGCGGATAAACATGGGCGGGCTCCCGGCGTGATATGCCGGATCAAGCTAGAAGCCGCAGATCGGATTGGCAACAGCAGTTGGTTGGCAGTTGGTTGGCGTGTGCCTCAGGCGAACTCGAAGCTCAGCGGCACGGGCGCTTTTCGCTATGTACGGCGGCCGTTGCCGCGCGACACCGTTCACATGGCGCAGGCCCATTCGGAGCTGACCGGCCAATTGGGTGTCGCGCTCGTGACGGCTGGCCCAGGCGTGACGAATGCTATGACGGGTATCGCAAACGCGCATGTGTCGCGCACGCCCGTACTGGTACTCTCGGGAGCCGCTCCCCGCGCGCAGGAGAACCGGGGCGGGTTGCAGGATGCCCGAACGGTGCGTGAGCCCACACTGGTGTTGGCCGAACTGGACGAAACCATAGCGCGCGCCATGGGCGAGTGCGGAGAACCGGGTCCGGCGTTTCTGGACTTTCCAACCGACACGCTGCGTGCCGAGGTCCCGAAGCCTGTTCAACTCGCTGAGCATTTCGCGGCCAAACCGCGTTTCGAGAGCCTTCCTGATCCGCAAGCCGTCGCAAGGGCCGTCGATGTCCTGTGGTCGGCAAAACGCGTCCTCGTCATCTCGGGACGTGGTGCAAAAGCCGCGGGCCGCGAACTCGTCCAGCTGCTCGACGCGCTGCAGGCCGTTTATCTCGACACGGGCGAAAGCCGTGGCCTCGTCCCCGACGACCATCCCTCGGTGGTGGCGGCCATGCGCGGGGCCGTCATGACCGACGCCGATGTCGTGCTGACGGTCGGACGCCGCCTCGATTTTCAGCTGCCGACACGCCAGGAGTCAGAGAAAAAATGAATTGGGAATCCCAGAACTGACGACGACGAAGGCACAGCGGTGCTATTCTGAGACCAATGTGGCCGATCAGACTCGCCGCAACTGACGACTCGCCCTAGTCGATCACGTGATCCTGCACAGAATTCATGGGCGTTTGGCTGTGCAGGTCTCGGCAAGGGCAGTGACGAAGCGATCGTTCTCGGTCGGCAGGCCAATCGTCGCGCGAATATAGGTTTGGTACCCAGGCTCCCGCCAGGGCTTGATGATAATGCCCTTCATCAGAAGATGCTGGGCCACACTTGCGCTATCTTGCTGGCAATCAAAAAAACGAAGTTCGCCCCTGAGCGCGCGGGGGCGAGCCCGATCGACCTCAACGCATCGATGACGCGGCGGCGCTCGCTGCGAATGCTCGTGACGGCGTTCTGCATCCACGTCGCGTCCCCAAGTGCGGCTATGGCAGCTGCTTGAGCCGCCGCATTGACATGACAATCTGCTCGGGGTTGGCGCCGGATGCTGTGGCCAATGCGTCACGAAGTTGCGTGCAGGCGGGATCCGAATAGCGCCACGGCTGCAGGTCGGGTGATGCCAGCGCGCGCAGAGCTACCGGTGAGCAGCCGTAGAGGTTCTCGTTGCTGGCCAGCGCTGCAATGTCATCGCGGCCGCTGCGCGAGCGAGCGACGGCGATACTCAATCCCGCATTATAGGCCGGCAGCGCCGCAACATTGGGGTTGAAGCGGATGCCCTCAGCGGCTGGATCAGGCTGTTGCTCGGTTCTGACTTGCATGTCTTCCTCCCATTGCTGGACGTGGACTTCAGCCAAGTGCGAGCGAGACGCTCCCCGCCCGTCCGTCACATAACCTCATGACGATCGTCCGTCGTTCACTATCCAGTCGGCTCAGGCCATAGGCCGATCCGAAAGAGGATCGACGTCGCCTGTGCCGCTAAACTGCCGAGCGGTCCTTCAACGTGCACCGCATCACCGGGAGCGAGTTCAATTGTTCCTGTATTCGTCTCGATCTGGGAGCGCCCCTGGTGGCAAAGGAGCAGCGAGACCGGCGCATCCGCAGCCAAAGTCTTCGTGCCCACGACAACGATTCTGTCGAGCACGTGCCGCCATGCGCCGCGCCGCGTCATCACGTTGAGGTCGCGGACTGGTCCGTCGAGCAGCTCGGCGAACGCAGGAGCGTCGGCTGGAAACGAAATGGGTTTGGATTCCACCGAGATCAGACGACCCAGCCGATCATTGCCGATGCGCAGGCGCATTCCGTTGCCGCTGAGTAGCGCGAGCGTGCGATCGACGCCGGGAAACTCCGAGAATGGGCCGTCCTTGGCCACCTCGGCCATGCTGACACGCCAGCCGAAGGCGTCCAGCAATGCGCCCGCCGGGTAGACCGCGATCTCCGTCGTGGTCCCGCCACCGTTCTTCCAGGGCATGCGCACATGCTCGCTTGCACGCCGCAACGTGACGGCGCCGGTCATCCGAGAATTCCCGGCAGGTTGAGCCGGTGCTCGCGAGCACAGGCGAGCGCGTCGTCGTAGCCGGCGTCGGCATGGCGCATCACACCGGTGGCAGGGTCGTTCCAGAGTACGCGCTCGAGCCGGCGGGCGGCCTCGGCGGTACCATCACACACGATGACCATTCCGGCATGCTGCGAGTAGCCGATGCCGACGCCACCACCATGATGGATCGACACCCACGTGGCGCCGCTGGCGCAGTTCAAGAGCGCGTTGAGGAGCGGCCAGTCGGAGACCGCGTCTGAGCCGTCGCGCATGGCCTCGGTCTCGCGGTTGGGCGAGGCGACACTACCCGAATCCAGGTGATCGCGGCCGATCACGATCGGCGCTTTCAGCTCGCCTCTTGCTACCATCTCGTTGAAGGCGAGGCCGAGGCGGTGACGGTCGCCGAGGCCGACCCAGCAGATGCGCGCCGGCAATCCCTGGAACGAGATTCTCTGCCTCGCCATGTCCAGCCAGTTGTGCAGGTGCGCGTTGCCCGGCATCAGCTCCTTGACCTTGGCGTCGGTCTTGTAAATGTCCTCGGGATCGCCGGAGAGCGCGCACCACCGGAAGGGACCGATGCCGCGGCAGAACAGCGGCCGGATGTAGGCCGGCACAAATCCGGGGAAGTCGAACGCGTCGGCAACGCCTTCTTCCTTGGCCATCTGGCGGATGTTGTTGCCGTAGTCGACGGTTGGCACCCCCATGCGGTGATAGGCGAGCATCGCGCGAACGTGCTCGGCCATGGATTTGCGCGAGGCCGCCTCGACGGCCTTGGGATCGGCCGCGCGTTTCGCTTCCCACTCGGCGAGCGTCCAGCCCTTCGGCAGGTAGCCGTTGATCGGATCGTGCGCCGAGGTCTGGTCGGTAACGATGTCGGGCTTGACGCCACGCCGGATCAGCTCTGGCAGAATATCTGCGGCGTTGCCGAGGAGGCCGACCGAGGTGGGTTTTCGGTCGCGGCACGATCGCTCGATGATCGCCAGCGCCTCATCGAGGTCTTTCGCCTGGACGTCGAGATACCGCGTCTTCAGGCGCATCTCAATGCGGCTCGGCTGGCACTCGATAGCGAGGCAGGATGCGCCGGCCATCACCGCTGCGAGCGGCTGGGCGCCACCCATGCCGCCGAGGCCGGCGGTCAGGATCCAGCGGCCTGCAAGATCGCCACCGTAGTGCCGCCTGCCGGCCTCGACGAAGGTCTCGTAGGTGCCCTGCACGATGCCCTGGCTACCGATGTAGATCCATGAGCCGGCCGTCATTTGGCCGTACATAATGAGGCCTTTGCGGTCGAGTTCGTGGAAATGCGCCCAGGTTCCCCAGTGCGGCACAAGGTTCGAGTTCGCGATCAGCACCCGTGGGGCGTCCGTGTGGGTGCGGAAAACGCCGACCGGCTTGCCGGACTGCACGAGCAGCGTCTGGTCGGCCTCGAGCTGCTTGAGCGAGGCGACGATGCGGTCGTAGGCGTTCCAGTCACGCGCCGCGCGGCCGATGCCACCGTAGACGACGAGCTCGCCTGGCCGCTCGGCCACCTCGGCATCGAGGTTGTTCATGAGCATGCGCATCGGCGCTTCTGTGAGCCATGATTTGGCGGTGATCTCGGGGCCGCGAGCCGCACGGATGATGCGGGCGTTGTCAATGCGCGGATTTTTCTGGGTCGATGTCATGGGGGCCTCCTCAGGTCAGCGTCGGAAAGGTGTCGGGGGCGAGGATCGAGCGGGCTGCGGCGACAATGCTGCCGGTCTCGACCACGGCTGCTGCCGACTGCAGGTCGTCGGCGAGATAGCGGTCCTGAACGAGCGCCGGCACGGAGCGGCGCACCGTCGCAATGACGCGCTTTAAAGGCTCGCTGGTCTGCAACGGTGCTCTGAGCTCGATGCCCTGCGATGCTACCAGCAGCTCGATGCCGAGAATATACGCG
>JANOJW010000727.1:0-19276 GCA_031418955.1 Hyphomicrobiales bacterium
GGCCGCCCCTCACCCCGACCCTCTCCCCATGCAAGTGAAGCGCATGGGGAGAGGGGGTATCACCCCCGATACTCGACACCGTATTGGTACACCGTTCGGCCGGCAACCATGGTGCGCAGCACGCGGCCCTGCACCTTCTGCTCGTCGAGTGGGGCGTTCTTGGACCGCGCTCGCAGCACGTCGCGATCGACGACCCACGGCGTGTTGAGATCGATCAGCGTCAGATCCGCCGGCGCGCCCTTCTCGAGCCGCCCGCCGGGCAGCCCCAGCAGTTTCGCCGGGTTGATCGTCAGCGCGCGCAGCAGTGCCATCAGCCCGATCTCGTCGGCATGAAACAGGCGCAGCGCCGCCGGCACCAGCGTCTCGAGCCCGATTGCGCCGTCGGCGGCCTCGGCGAACGGCCGGCGCTTGTCGTCGGTGTCCTGCGGATCGTGGCTCGACACGATCACGTCGATCTCGCCGGCCGCAAGTGCGCGCACCATGGCGACGCGGTCGTCCTCGCAGCGCAATGGCGGACGCAGCTTGAAGAACGTCCGGTAAGGGCCGATGTCATTCTCATTGAGCGTCAGGTGATTGATCGACACGCCGCACGTAACGGGAAGCCCCTTCGCCTTGGCCCTTCGGATCACGTCGATACTGTCGGCGCACGAGATGGTTGCGGCGTGATAGCGCCCGCCCGTCATCTCGACGAGTCGCACGTCGCGCTCGACGATCATCACCTCGGCCGCCTTGTGCACGCCTGGCAGCCCGAGGCGCGTCGCCATCTCTCCGGTGTTCATCGCCGCTCCCTCCGAGAGGTACGGATCCTCGGTGTGGTGCACGATCAGCGCGCCGAAGTCCTTGGCGTAGAGCAGCGCATTGCGCATGATGCGCGTGTTGGAGATCGACGACTTGCCGTTGGTGAAGGCCACCGCGCCGGCCCGCTGCAACAGGCCGATCTCGGCCATTTCCTTGCCTTCGAGCCCGCGCGTCACCGCCCCCATGATGTGCACGTTGACGATCGCCCGCTCCCGCGCGCGCCGCTGCACGTAGTCGACCAGCGCCACCTGATCGATGACGGGCTTGGTATCGGGCATGCACACGATCGTCGTCACGCCGCCGGCCGCCGCCGCAAAGCTGGCCGTCTTCAAGGTCTCGCGGTGCTCTTCGCCCGGATCGCCGGTGTACACTTGGCAATCGATCAGGCCCGGCGTCAGCACATGCCCCTGGCAATCGACCACCTCGGCGCCGTCCGGCGCATTGCGCCGCAGATGATTGCCAAGATCGGCGATCATGCCGTCGCGCACGACGAGGCCACCCGGCTCGTCGCGGCCAGAGGCCGGATCGATGATGCGGGCGTTGAGAAACGCGGTGGCGCCTGCGTCGTTTGCGTATGGGCTTGGGCGGGTCATGTGGTGTCTCGTGGTGTCGGTAGCGTCAACCGAAGGGATCGGGATAGCGCTGGCGAAAAGCACTCGCGAACTGAGCTCCACCGTCAGGTGCATCGACGAGATCGGCAGCGATGTGGAGAGGATCCATATGATAGACCAGGAGCTGACCGAGAACAGATGACTTCTCTATTGTCTCGCGATATTCGTCGGCCAAATCTCCAGTCGAGCCATAGAAATGTCGAAGCGCGAACTTCACCCGTCTCCAGAATTCGTCGCGAAGCTCCGGCGGCATCATCGCATCGAAATTTTGGTGGTCGATGGCTGGCATGGTTCACTCAAGGCAAGAGCCCGTTAGCTGCATCTCCTATATCATGGATGGCCGCAGGGATGCGACAAAGGCAAGACGTGGCCTGTTCCGTATGAAAGCTGATCTGATCCGAATTCTGAATGACCTGTTTCTGCAGACCAACAGTGACCGGGCCAAAAACGACGTCATAGCAGCCTTGCCCCGACAACCGACCGTGGGGCTTTTCGCCGGCACGGCAGTAGGCGACGAAATCGTAGAAATCCGAAGTGTCTCTGACGAAAGTCAAGACATCGAGGTCAGCCAATTGGTCTCGGTCGACTTCGAACCGAAGTACGATCGCGCGTGCGTCTGGAACCCTCCTTCTCATCCTCCAGTAGTTCGTACCGACATTTGCCCATCCGGTCGCTTGATGAGGTGAGGTCGTCGTATAGAAGCCTTGCCCAAAATCCGTGTTCGGTCTGCACCTGGCCAAATCGACATTGAAGGCAAATGTCGTATTCAATACGGGCGTAGTTCCGAACACATGCGAGTTTGTGCCGTGGAACAGACTGAGCCGGCCGTTGCTCCAAGTCATGGCGTTGAGCCTCGCAGGTCGGGTCGACGTAGGTTGCCCGACATCCGGAATCGTTGATGCTCTGCGTCGGTTCTCGCACGGGCTCGACCCAACCTACGCCCTCCCCCCATCAATGGTTCGGCAGATTGCGCGCCATCGCTTCGAGCACGGCCATGCGCACCGCAACGCCCATCTCGACCTGATCGCGGATCACGCTGCGCGAGTGGTCAGCGACAGTCGAGGCGATCTCGACGCCGCGATTCATCGGGCCCGGGTGCATGATCAAGGCATCGGGTTTGGCTTGGGAGAGCTTGTCGTCGTCGAGGCCGAAAAAGTGGTAGTACTCGCGCGTCGATGGCACATAATTGCCCTGCATGCGTTCGCGCTGCAGCCGCAGCATCATCACGATGTCACAGCCGTCGAGGCCCTTCCACATGTCGGTGTAGACCTCGGCGCCAAGCCGGTCGATGGCGGTCGGCATCAGCGTCGACGGCGCAACGAGCCGCACGCGCGCGCCGAGCGTGTTCAGCACGTGAATATTCGACCGCGCCACGCGGCTGTGCAGGATGTCGCCGCAGATCGCAACGGTCAGCCCCGCGATGCGACCCTTGGCGCGACGGATCGTCAATGCGTCGAGTAGCGCCTGCGTCGGATGCTCATGCGCCCCGTCGCCGCCGTTGATCACCGAGCAGTCGACCTTCTCGGCGAGCAGCGACACCGCGCCCGCCGCATGGTGGCGCACCACGATGATGTCCGGCCGCATGGCATTGAGTGTCATCGCCGTGTCGATCAAGCTCTCGCCTTTCGACATCGACGAGGTCGACACGTTCATGTTCATGACGTCGGCGCCGAGTCGCTTGCCGGCGAGCTCGAACGAGGCCTGCGTTCGTGTCGAGGCCTCGAAGAACAGGTTGATCAACGTGCGCCCGCGCAGCACGTCGCGCTTCTTGTTGACCTGCCGGTTCTGGTCCGCGGCGCGGTCGGCGAGGTCGAGAAGCGAATTGATCTCTTTGGCGGTCAAGCCCTCGCAGGTGAGGAGGTGCTTGCGCGAGAAGAGAACGGGGATGTCGGATTTTGGGGTCATTAAAAGCGTGCTCCTAGCCGGAAGATCGGAAGATGGCAAGGGGCAGGCTCGACGAGCGGGGTATTGAACGGGAATAACCGCAAATGCCGCAGGCGGGAAAAATCGGCCCGGTCCAGGAGTAAGCCTCGGTGGGGGCTGGGGGGCTGGGAACCGAAACTTGAAGGACCGGGCCGATGCCAATGACGAAACACTATCCCCGCTTTGCGGCCGGTCCTGGCCCGGACCATGGCGACATCGTGACATTTGTTTCCAATAATTACCATTCCGTGATCTCGTTCATGGCGTCGGTCGCACCCTCGGGTTGCGCGTCCAGCTGATTGGCGTAATCTGGACGTCATTCGCGAAAGCCAGGAGGCGCCCTTGAGCGACAACGAGCCGATAGCGTTTCGCCCCCGCAAAGGGGCGAGCCAACCCGGTGTCAAGACGCTCCATCCCAATGCCCCCCTACCAGCCGTGATTGCGTTCGACCGCCGGGAGCTGTCCGATATTCTGGCCGTCTACGGCCGCAAGGTGGCGGCCGGCGACTGGCGTGACTACGCCCTCGACTTCGGCCGCGAGACGGCGACCTTCTCCGTTTTCCGCAGAGCCAGTGAATGGCCGCTCTACCGCATCGAAAAGTCGCCCAAGAACGCCCGCCGCCAGGGCGCCTTCAGCGTCGTGTCGACGACCGGACTGATCCTGAAGCGTGGCCACGACCTCAAACGCGTCCTCGAGGTGTTCGAGTCCCGCACGCTCTATCTGGTTGGAAGCGAGTAGTTCGAAGCCAGGAGCGAGTAGCCAGCACGACTCAAACAACGGGCTCGCCAACGGGAGGCCTTCATGCGCTTTGCGGGTAAAGTCGCGCTGATCACGGCGGCAGCGAGCGGCATCGGCCGCGCCACCTGCGGCATCTTGGGCCGAGAGGGCGGGCAGGTGCTCGCCGTCGACAACAACCGCGAACGGCTGGAGGCGACGGTTGCCGAGATCACCGCCACGGGCGGCAAGGCCTATCCCTACCAGGCTGACGCGCTCAATGCCGCGCAGGTCGATGGCCTCGTCGCCGATGCCGCCAAGCGCTTCGGCCGCATCGACATCCTGATGAACGGCGTCGGCGGCTCGACCATCATCGCCAAGCCGCAGGCCGAGACCGACGAGCTCTCCCTGGCCGATTGGCAGGCGATTGTCGATTTCAACTTGAACGGCACGTTCCTGTTCACGCACGCCGTCATTCCGATCATGAAGCGTCAGCGCTCGGGCAAGATCGTCAACATCGCCTCGATCGCGGGTCGCGGCAAAAGCGTCGCCTCCTCGTCGGCCTACGCGGCGGCAAAGGGCGGCATCATCGCCTTCACGACGAAGCTCGCGTCGGAGCTCGGGCCGCACGGCATCAATGTCAACGCCATCGCCCCGTCGATGACGCTGACCGAGCGCATTCGTCCGCGCTGGGAGCAGCGCCCGCCCGAGCTGCAGAAAGCCGACATCGAGAGGATACCGCTGCGCCGCATGGCCGAAGCCGTCGATCAGGCCAACGTCGTCGCGTTCCTTGCCTCGTCTGACTCAGATTTCGTTACCGGCTTGACGATCGATGTGACCGGCGGCCTCTGACGCCGCCTTCAAGATCGGCCGCTTACTTCGTCTTCGCTTTCAGCTCGGCCAGCTGCGCCTGCGCGCCGGCGATCATGCAGGAGAGGTCCGACGTCAGCATCACCATGTCGAAGCCGCGCTTCACCGCGCCCGCCGCGAACGCTGCGCCGGCGCAGTGCATGACGCACTTGATGCCAGCCTTGTGCGCGGCCTTCAGGATCTTGTCGCACGTCGCCATGTGCAGGGGATCGGGATTGTCGCCGCGCGGCGCCAATCCCAGCGCGAACGACAGGTCGGCCGGCCCGATGTAGACCGCGTCCAGGCCCGGTGTCGCACAGATCGCGTCGAGATTGGCGATGCCTTCTTTGGTCTCGATCATGGCCATCACCACGATTTCGTCGTTGGCCTTGGCGACGTAGTCGGCCCCGCCGTAGTGCAGCGCGCGCACCGGCCCCGACGATCGCATCCCGACCGGCGGATAGCGGCACGCCGCCACCGCCTTCGCTGCTTCCTCGGCCGTGTTGACCAGCGGCACGATGATGCCGTAGGCGCCAAGGTCCAGCGCCTTCATGATGGTTTGCGGCTCGTTCCAGGCAACGCGCACGACCGGCGTCGTGTCGGTCTGCGAGATCGCCTGCAGCAGCGGCCAGACGTCGCCGAGTTCAGACGTGCCGTGCTGGAGGTCGATGCAGAGCGCATCGAACCCTTGCCGCGCCATCACCTCGGCCGTGAACCCGTGCGACACGGACAGCCATCCGAGCGTCACGTACGTCCCGTCGCGCCACATCTGTTTGATCTTGTTTGGACGCATGTTGCCTCTCTGCTGTTGTCCCGCCGCTTCCGTCGGCCGCGCAAGTATGACGCCGACCGCACCGACTGACCAAGTAAACCTGATGAAACCTGATGAACGACGTGCCGCCGATCAGCCGCGCATCAGCACGATGTCGAACACGACCCGCTTGGCGGCAGCGTCCATCCACGCTTCCGGCTCGAGGATCGGCATCACGATCGACTCCTTGCGGACTGCCGATTGCAGGAAACGGTCCGTATCGTGATGCGGGTCACCCGCGAAGTACATCTGCGTGACGAGACGCTCGCGCTTTCCAAACACCTCGAAGTGGACGTGCGACGGCCGAATGCCCGAGCCCGCCGGATAGGCGGCCGGCTTCACAGTCTTGAGGGAGTACCGCCCATCATCGTCGGTCTGCACGACGGCAAAGCCCACGAACGCGGGATCAAGTGGCGCCGGATTGTCGTCGTTGGGATGGTCATACCGACCAAAGCTGTTGGCTTGCCAGATCTCGAGCTTGGCGCCGCGTACGGGATTGCCCTGCTGCTCGAGCACACGGCCGCCGAGATAGATCACCTGCCCCTGTGCGCGACCGGGCCGCCCCTGAACCTGCGTGAGATCTCCACCCTTCGATGGCTCGCCGAGTGGATAGAACGGCCCCAGGATCTGGGCCGCGGTGCGCGGGAGGAGTGTTCCGGTCATCGTCGACTCCAGGGCTTAGCCGTGGCACGCGGCATGCCGGCGATCCTAGGCCGTCCCGACCCGACTTTCACGCTGAATATCGGCAAGCCGCCTCAGCCCCACTCTGCCCCGGCTGCACCGGATCGACTGACAGGCTGGTCCCTTCTTGACGGCTGATCGATTGCCACCGCCTCGATTTCGCCGGGCTTCAAGCCGGCAAGAAGCCCCGCATACAGCGCCTCGTAGCGATCCACTGAGGCAGCCAGCGTGAAATTCTGCTCGACCCGGGCTCGGCTCGCCGCACCGAAGCGAGCGCGCATCTGCTCGTCCTTCGCGACCGACACGAGTGCGGCGGCGAATTCGTCCGGTGCCTTCGCCGGCACCACCAGTCCATTGACCCCGTCGATCACTGCTTCGGCATTGCCGCCAACCCGCGTGACGATCATGGGCAGTCCGCCCGCCATGCTCTCGATAATGGCATTCGCGAAGCCCTCCTTGTGGGAGGCATGCACGCCGATGTCTGCAGCCCGCACGAGCGCCGGCACGTCACTGCGCTGCCCGAGCATGCGAATGGCCGAGCCGACACCGAGCCTGTTGGCCTCCTGCTCGAGCGCCGCACGCATGCCATCATCGCGCCCGGCGAGCAGCAGGGTCACCGGTCGCTCGAGTCGCCGGTTGGCGATGGCCAGCGCATTGATCAAGTCCAAGTGCCCCTTGGGGCCGATCAGGTTGGCGATCATCAGCGCCGCAAGGTCGGATTCGTCGAGGCCCAGGGCTGCCCGCGTCGCCGCCCGATCGGCCCTGGTCGTAGTGTTGAGCATGGTGCCGTTATAGATGAGGCCCAGCCGATCGTGCGGGCACTTCTCCGACACGAGATCCTCGATGACGCGCATCGAGTTACCGAGCACGGCCGACATGCGCGTGTGCAGCTTTTCTTCGAGGGTGCGGGCGAGCGGCCAGCGTTCGAAATGGACGTTGACGTCGCGGCGGCTCATGACCCGAACGGGGACGCCGGCAAGCATCGCCAGCGGGGCGCCCAGCAGATACGCTTCGGGCAGAAAAAAATGCGCGATGCCTGGCCGTCGCCACATCAGATGAGCCAAGAACCTCAACGAGGCGAGGCTCGACAGAAGCACGCGCTGCCGGGATGGCGTTGCACGACCCTGTGCCTCGACGGGCGGGCCGATCACCTCGACGCCGGCCTGGCGGAGTGGATCGACGAACGCGCCGAGGCGGTTCAGGCAGAAAATCGTCACCGGCCAGCCTCGCCGCACCAGCTCGGGCGTAACAGTCGCCAGATGCTGTTCCGTTCCGCCGACATCCAGGCTGACGGTGAGGAACGTGATGCGCGGTTTGGGGTCTGGCAGGCGGCTCAGCATGGGACCGATCCAATCCCGCCACCATGACCGCTTCGCGGCGGCGGACCGCCGGCGTGTCCCTTTCGGAACCCGGGCGATCCGCCGCAAGCGTGGCGGCCGCGCACGCAAAACCTTCGATCGCGGCGCCCCAAGAACCATACCTTTTCAGGCCTTACGATTTCGCAAACTCCCGTCCGAATACGGCCGACGCCCCCATCAACCCACCCAGAAACCCGTCGAGCCAGACGTGCACGCGGGCCGCATGCATGACGTGATGATCGATATGCTGTTGCCGCGGTCGCGCCCCGCGCATCAGCAGCCGCATAGGATTGCCGCCCGACCAGGAATTGATCTGAGTGTAGGTTATTTCGGGATGGAACTGCACGCCGAAGGCGGCGCGGCCGTAACGGAAGGCCTGGTTGGGATAGGCTCCATCCGATGTCGCGAGCAGCACACCGCCTCGCGGCAGCTCGAATCCTTCGCGATGCCACTGGTACACATACTCTGGAAATCCGCCGAGTGCCGCACCTTCCCGCGTGGGCGACAGCTTGTGGTAGCCGATCTCCACATGGCCGTTCCGGCAATGGTCGACGCGGACGCCCAGATGCTGCGCGAGCATCTGCGCACCAAGACAGACGCCGAAAAACGGCTTCTCTTCCTTGAGGGCGACGCCGATCCAGTCGATCTCGCGCCGGATGTAGGCATGGCGATCGTTGGCACTCTGGGGGCCGCCGAAGATGACGGCGCCGCAGTGGTGCTCGAGCGTCGTCGGCAACGGCTGCGCGGCGTAGGGACGGCGGATGTCCAGGCGGTATCCTGCGCGACGGAACCAGTGGCCGACGTGCCCCGGATTCGAGCTGTCCTGATGCACGATCATCAGCACCGTCTTCTTCGGCGTATCCGATCCAGCGACCGCGGGCAGCCCACGACCCTGCCATGCCCCGCCCATGGCGAGACTTGTCTCGGCAGCCTCGCCAGCGAGCGCCGCTTCCCCTCGCTCCAGCATTATCGACCAATCCCCCTGGGCCTGAGCAGGAACCCGATCGCGGGCACAAGTATACGATGCGGAAGGAGCCGCAAGGTCGCAAACGCGACGAAAGTTAGCAGTCCTGGCAAAACTACTATCATGCCCAGCGAATAGCCGTGCACGGCCCATCGCGCCACTGTCGACGCGCGAGGAGATGGCAGCAATCTCCGATAAAGAGCCGTCTCCGCCCCCATCCTGTCGTGGAACTTCGTCTCGACCGGCCCCGGAGCGATGACCGTCACGCGGACCCCATAGGGCCGCAGCTCATGCGCCAGTGCCTCCGACAGCGAGACGACATAGGCTTTGCTCGCATAATAGACGGCTTGCTGGGGACCCGGCGCATAGCCCCCCAGCGAGGCCACATTGATGAAGCCGCCCCGCCGGCGCGCCTGCATGCCCGGCGCAAAGTGGCGGATGATCCGCGTCAATGCTGTGATGTTGAGGGCCAGCAGCCGATCGATGTCACTGGAGCCTTGGTCCGCGAAGCTGCCGCAAAGCCCGATCCCCGCGTTGTTGACGATGATCTCTGCATAGGCCTCGCCGCCGGCGAGCGCCGCCTCGATCCGCGCCGCGGCGTCGCCCACCGTCAGGTCGAGTGAGAGGATATCGACGCGCACCGGGTGCGCGGCCCGGATTTGCGCGGCCGCCGCCTCCAGCACCAGCTCCCGCCGCGCCACCAGTAGCAGATCACGTCCCAGTGCCGCGAAGCGCAGCGCAATCGCGAGCCCGATCCCCTCCGACCCGCCGGTGACGACCACGACCGGGCGCAAGCTCTGATTCATCGTGCCTCGCCTCGGGTGGCCGTGTCTGGCATCACGTGGCCGTATTTCAGGCAATTACAGTCATGCCTGTTAATCCGGCGCCCTTCTGCCCTTTGAGCGTGCATCTCGCTATGTCCGTCGCTCTCGTATGCCCCAGGTTGCCTGATAAAGTATCGTCGAATCAACGCCTTGAACAGTGCCGCAGTGCGCTTTCCGAGTCTGGCACAGAGGTTGCTTCTCGTTAACCAATGCCAATAACCAACAGGAGAGCAGGCATGCACGTTTCTCGTCGAACCCTCATGGGGGCCACCGCCGCCCTCGCAATGGGGGCGCTGGCCCCAGCGGCGCTCGCCCAGCAGACCCCGATCAAGATCGGCGTGCTGCATTCGCTGTCGGGCACGATGGCGATCAGCGAAACCACGCTGAAGGACGTCATGCTGATGCTGATCGAGGAGCAGAACAAGAAGGGCGGCGTGCTCGGCCGCAAACTCGAGGCCGTCGTCGTCGATCCAGCGTCCAACTGGCCGCTGTTCGCCGAGAAGGCGCGCGAGCTGATCACCCAGCATAAGGTTGCGGCGACGTTCGGCTGCTGGACCTCGGTGTCGCGGAAATCCGTGCTCCCCGTCTTCAAGGAGCTGAACAACATCCTCTTCTACCCCGTCCAGTACGAGGGCGAGGAGAGCGAGCGCAACGTGTTCTACACGGGTGCGGCTCCCAATCAGCAGGCCATCCCCGCCGTCGACTATCTGATGTCCAAGGACGGCGGCGAGGTGAAGCGCTGGGTCCTCGCCGGCACCGACTACGTCTATCCCCGCACCACCAACAAGATCCTGGAGGCCTACCTTCTCGCCAAGGGCGTGAAGAAGGAGGACATCATGATCAACTACACACCGTTCGGGCATTCCGACTGGCAGACCATTGTTGCCGACATCAAGAAGTTCGGCTCGGCCGGCCGCAAGACCGGCGTGGTCTCGACCATCAACGGCGACGCCAACGTGCCATTCTACAAGGAGCTCGCCAACGCTGGCGTCAAGGCGACCGACATTCCAGTCGTTGCGTTCTCGGTTGGCGAAGAGGAGCTTGCCGGCGTCGACACCAAGAACCTGATCGGCCACCTTGCGGCCTGGAACTATTTCCAGTCCGTGAAGAGCCCGGTCAACGACAAATTCATCGCTGACTGGAAGTCTTTCACCAAGAACCCCAAGCGCGTCACCAACGACCCGATGGAAGCCCACGTCATCGGCTTCAACATGTGGGTCAAGGCGGTCGAGAAGGCCGGCTCGTTCGAGCCCGACAAGGTGATCGACGCGATCATCGGCATCGAAGTGCCGAACCTGACTGGCGGTACGTCGAAGATGCTGCCGAACCACCACATCACCAAGCCGGTGATGATCGGCGAGATCCGCACCGACGGCCAGTTCGACGTGGTGTGGCAGACGAAGGGTCTTGTTCCAGGCGACGCTTGGTCGGATTATCTCGAGGGTTCCAAGGACCTCGAGGCCGATTGGGCCACGAAGAAGTGCGGCAACTTCAACACCAAGACGAACAAGTGCGGCAGCTGATTTTGAGCTGATCGGACTAACCGACGACCCGGTTGCCGCGTCCCGGGAACCGGCACCAGGTGCCGCTCGCTCATCCTCTTCGGGCGGGCGGCACTGATTTTCGGAGATCATGTCGTGCTTCGCATGAGCCTCATTCTCGCGCTGCTGGTAAGCGCGCTCACGGCGCTCCCCGCCCGTGCGCAGTCCCTCGACAAGCCGGTTGAGCGCCTGGCGGCCGACAGCTTCGCCGAGACCATTGCGGCCATCGAGGAGATCGCGGCATCGGGTGCGCCGCATGCACAGGCACTGCTCGAGGCGCTGGCCGACCGCCGCCTGCTGATCGACCCGGCGACAAAAACCGTCCTGTTCAAGGACGCCGCCGGTGCCGTCAAGGACGCCCGGACCGCCGCTCCCGTCGCCACTTCGCCGGCCGACCTCTCGCCGGTGCGCGTCAACAACCGCGTGCGCGGCGCCATCGAGGCGGCGCTCGGCTCGCTGACGATGTTGTCGCCCGATCCGGCGAAACGCCTCGCTGCCGCCGACTCCGTGTTCAAAACGCGCGACGCCAAGTCCCTCGCCGCGCTGGAGGCGGCTCTGGCCCGGGAAACCGACGCCGGTGTCCGCCGCGCCTTCGAGCGCGCCCGCGCCGCCGTGCTGATCAGCGATCCAGCGACCCCGGCTGAAACCCTGACCAAAGCCGTCGACGCACTGATCGCAGCCGGCGACGCTGAATCCCTCGGCCTCATCCGCACGCGGCTTGCCGCCACCACCGACACCGATACGCGCCGCCGTCTCGAGGCGGGCATCGAACGCGGCGAGCAGCGCCAGCGCACGCTGGCCGTCGCACAGAACGTCTGGTACGGCCTCTCACTCGGCTCCGTGCTGCTGCTCGCCGCGATCGGCCTTGCCATCACTTTCGGCGTCATGGGCGTCATCAACATGGCGCACGGCGAGATGGTGATGCTCGGCGCTTACACGACCTTCGTCGTGCAAGAGCAGTTCCGGGCCTATGCTCCGGAGGCGTTCGGCTGGTCACTCGCCGTCGCGCTGCCGCTGGCGTTCCTGTTCACCGGCCTCGTCGGCATCGCCATCGAGCGCGGCATTATCCGCTTCCTCTACGGCCGGCCGCTGGAAACGCTGCTCGCCACCTGGGGCGTCAGCCTGATGCTGCAGCAAGCCGTGCGCACCGCCGCCGGCCCGACCAACAAGGAGGTTGGTTCGCCCGCCTACATGTCCGGCACCTTCGATCTCTTCGGGCTGGCGATCGCCTGGGGGCGGCTCTGGATCATCATTTTCACGCTACTCGTATTCTTCGCGCTGCTCGCCGTGCTGAAGTTCACCCCGCTCGGTCTGCAGATGCGCGCCGTCACGCAGAACCGGCGCATGGCCGCCGCTATGGGCATCCGGACCGGGCGCATCGATGCGCTCACCTTCGGCCTTGGCTCGGGCATTGCGGGAATAGCCGGCGTCGCGCTGTCGCAGATCGACAACGTGTCGCCCAACCTCGGTCAGTCCTACATCATCGACAGCTTCATGGTCGTGGTGTTCGGCGGCGTCGGCAACCTGTGGGGCACGCTCGTCTCGGCCTTCGCGCTCGGCATCGCCAACAAGTTCCTCGAACCCTTCGCCGGCGCGGTGCTGGCCAAGATCCTGATCCTGGTGCTGCTCATTCTCTTCATCCAGAAGCGCCCGCGCGGTCTCTTCGCACTCAAGGGAAGGGCCATCGAAGCATGATCCTCGCGCATCTCCTCGGGCCCGCACTCGATCGCCGCTCGATTCTCTTTCTCGCCGTCGTCCTTCTCACCGCCCTGCTGGTGCCGCTCCTCAATCTAACGATGCCGGCGGGATCCCTGCTGCATGTGCCCGATCATGTCGTGGCGCTGCTCGGTAAGTACGTCTGCTATGCGGTGCTCGCGCTGGCGCTCGATCTGGTGTGGGGCTATTGCGGCATCCTTTCGCTCGGTCACGGTGCCTTTTTCGCGCTCGGCGGCTACGCCATGGGCATGTACCTGATGCGCCAGATCGGCTCGCGCGGAGTCTATGCGAACCCCATCCTTCCCGACTTCATGGTGTTCCTGAACTGGAAGGAACTGCCCTGGTACTGGATGGGCTTCTCGTCGTTTCCCTTCGCCATGCTGATGGTCGTGCTGGTGCCGGGCGTGCTCGCCTTCCTGTTCGGCTGGCTCGCGTTCCGCTCGCGCGTCACCGGCGTCTACCTATCGATCATCACCCAGGCGCTGACCTATGCTCTACTGCTGGCCTTCTTCCGCAACGACATGGGCTTTGGCGGCAACAACGGTCTGACCGACTTCAAGGACATCCTCGGCTACTCCGTGCAGGCGCAGGGCACGCGCGCCGCGCTACTCGTCGCATCGCTACTGCTGCTCGCGCTGTGTTTCCTCGTTGCGCGCATGCTGGTCGCGTCCACCTACGGCAAGGTGCTGGTCTCGATCCGCGACGCGGAAAGCCGCACCCGCTTCCTGGGCTATCGTGTCGAAAGCTACAAGCTTCTGGCCTTTACTGTCTCCGCCGTCATGGCAGGCCTCGCCGGCGCCCTCTACGTGCCCCAGGTCGGCATCATCAACCCGTCCGAGTTCGCGCCAGCCAACTCCATCGAGGCGGTGATCTGGGTGGCGGTCGGAGGGCGCGGCACGCTGATCGGCGCGGCCGTCGGCGCGATCAGCGTCAATCTGTTGAAGTCGATCATCACCACGGGCTTCTTCGCGCCCTATTGGTTGTTCGTGCTCGGCGCCCTGTTCATCATCGTCACGCTGGTGCTGCCAAAAGGCATCGTCGGCACGCTCACGGATTGGATCGACAGCCGCAAGCCCAAGAACGGCGACGTCGAAAATGGCGCACGCGCGCCGCAGCCGGCGGAGTGATCCCATGCTGGATATGGTCCCCGACGCCCCCGTCCTCTCGCGCTCCGTGCTCTACCTCGACGGCATCTCGGTATCGTTCGACGGCTTTCGGGCGCTGAACGAGCTGTCGCTCGTCGTCGAGCCCGGCGAGATGCGCGCCATCATCGGCCCGAACGGCGCCGGCAAAACCACGATGATGGACGTGATCACCGGCAAGACGCGTCCCGACTTCGGGCAGGCTTTGTTCGATGGCAGCGTCGACCTGACCGTGCTCGACGAGGCGACGATCGCCGAGCTCGGCGTCGGTCGCAAATTCCAGAAGCCGACCGTGTTCGAGAGCCACACCGTCGCCGACAATATCCGCCTCGCACTGAAAGGCCCGCGCGATCCGCTCTCGGCCCTGTTCGGCGCCCGTAATCGGATCGCGAAGGATCGCATCGATGCGGTGCTCGAAACCATTCGGCTGACTGATCATCGGGATCGCCTCGCCGGCGCGCTGAGCCACGGCCAGAAGCAGTGGCTCGAGATCGGCATGCTGCTGGCCCAGGATCCAAAGCTGCTACTCGTCGACGAGCCCGTCGCCGGCATGACGGATGCGGAAACCGAGACGACGGCCGAGCTGCTCCGAACCATCAACAAGACCCACTCGGTGGTCGTGGTCGAGCACGACATGGCGTTCGTGCGCGCGCTCGGCGTCAAGGTGACGTGCCTGCACGAAGGGGCGGTGCTGGCCGAAGGCACGCTTGACGCGGTCTCGGCCAATCCGCGCGTGATCGAAGTCTACCTGGGACGCTAGGGCCATGCTGACCGTCGAAAAGATCGATCTCCACTACGGCGCGGCGCAGGCGTTGCGGAGCGTGGCTCTTGAAGCGCACGTTGGCCAAGTGACGACCGTGCTCGGCCGCAACGGCGTCGGCAAGACGAGCCTCCTGCGCGCCATCACTGGCCAGCAGGGGATAACTGCCGGTCGCATCACCTGGAATGGCGAGGATCTCGCCAAGCTCGTACCCTACGAGCGGGCGCGCCGCGGCATCGCCTTCGTGCCGCAAGGTCGCGAGATCTTCCCGCTGCTCACTGTGCGCGAAAATCTCCAGACCGGCTTCGCGCCGCTCAAACGCCGCGACCGCCAGATCCCCGATGAGATCTTCGGGCTGTTCCCCGTTCTCAAAACCATGCTCGCCCGCCGTGGCGGCGACCTCTCCGGCGGCCAGCAGCAGCAGCTCGCGATTGGCCGCGCGCTCGTCATGCGGCCCAAGCTGCTCGTGCTCGACGAGCCGACCGAGGGTATCCAGCCGTCGATCATCAAGGACATTGGCCGCGCCATCGACTACTTGCGCGGAAGAGGCGACATGGCGATCCTGCTCGTCGAGCAGTATTTCGAGTTCGCTCGCGATCTCGCCGACCGCTACGTGGTGATGGATCGCGGCCAGGTGGTGCTGGGTGGCACGCGCACAGAAATGGTGGAGGCCGATGTCCGGCGGCGGCTCTCAGTCTGACCTTGCCACCGCCATCGAGAGCGCGGCGCAGCGGCGGCTGGCCGCGATCCGGGCCGTGGCAGGCGTACACATCTCAGCGTCGAACGCCGATGGCCGCACGCGACTGGTCACACTCGCCGAGCACGGCGGCTATCGCGCCAAGTTCCCCGACGTGGCCGCAGATGGCCTGGAGGCCGTGATCATCAACACCGGTGGCGGGGTCGTTGCCGGCGATCGCATCACCTTCGAGGCAACCGCTCACTCCCGCGCCCGCCTCACCGTGACCTCGTCGTCGGCCGAGCGCGTCTATCGCTGCGCCGGCGCACCGGCCGAGATCGACATTGCGGTTGCAGCCGAGCCCGGCGCGACGCTCGCCTGGCTGCCGCAACCAACGATTCTGTTCTCGCGCTCACACTTGAAGCGCCGCTTGGAGGCCGATGTCGCCGCTGACGCTCGCCTGATCCTTGCCGAGACCACCGTGTTCGGTCGCATCGCCAGTGGCGAGACGATGGGCGACGGCCTCCTGCATGACGTCTGGCGGGTGCGCCGCGACGGGCGCCTGGTATTCGCCGAAGCGACGCGGCTGGCCGGCGACGTTCAGGCCCTGCTCGCCCGGCCAGCCGTCGCCGACGGCGCGCGGTGCACGGCCTTGCTGCTCTGCGTCGCGCCCGAGGCAGAGGAACGGCTCGACGCCGTGCGCGAGGCAACAGTTGGCCTCGATGCGGCGATCGGTGTCAGTGCCTGGAACGGCCTGCTGGTGCTGCGGGCCCTATCGAACCGGCTCGAGGTGCTGCAAACTGCGCTGCGGCGGGTGGTCGGGGCGATTGGTCTGGTGCCACCACCTTCTGCTTGGACGAATTGACGACAGTGATGAATCGAGCCTGGGCACACCCCGACGATGAACCTGACGCCCCGCGAGAAAGATAAGCTGCTCATCTCCATGGCCGCGGTGGTCGCCCGCCGCCGATTGGAGCGCGGCGTCAAGCTCAATCATCCAGAGGCCATCGCCCTCATCACCGACTTCGTGGTGGAAGGCGCGCGCGACGGCCGCTCGGTCGCCGAGCTGATGCGCGACGGCGCCACCGTCGTCACGCGCGCGCAGGTGATGCAGGGCATCGCCGAGATGATCCACGACGTGCAGGTCGAGGCCACGTTCCCCGACGGCACCAAGCTCGTCACCGTCCACAACCCGATCCGCTGAAGGAGCCGCCAGTGCTACGATCGTTCACGTGCTTGCTCGCACTGACTGCCATGTCGACGGTTGCCGCCGCACATCCGGGAGAGCATGGCCACATGTCTCTCGTGCAGATCATCGGTCACTACGCCGAGCCGGATCATTTGGCCTTTCTGGCGTTGACCGTGATTGTCGGCTGGGTCGCCTATCGCCTCGGCCGCCGTGCAGAGGCGCACGCGGTCGTTAGGTCGAAGGCGCACGCGCCGGATGGCATCGTACCGGAGGCGCGTCTTCGACACGACGGGCATCTGAAGGTGCACGCGCCGGATGCTTGTGGGCATCTGAAGACGCGAAAGGAGAACCCGTGATCCCCGGAGAAATCATCACGGCGAAGGGCGACATCGAGCTCAACGTCGGCCGCGCGACCATCACGCTCGAGGTCGCCAATACCGGCGACCGCCCGATCCAGGTCGGCAGCCACTATCATTTCTTCGAGACCAATCCAGCGCTCCACTTCGACCGCGCCACGGCCCGCGGCTTCCGGCTCGACATTGCAGCTGGCACCGCCGTCCGCTTCGAGCCGGGCCAGTCGCGCTCAGTGCAACTCGTCGCGCTTGCGGGCGCGCGCACCGTCTACGGCTTCCACCAGGAAGTCATGGGCAAACTCGACAAAGCCAAGGCGAAGTCGCCGGTGCGCAAGCGGTAGTTGCGCGGTATTGGAACCACGGCAACTGGTGCAAGCAAGATATGGCCGACCCGCCTCGAGGAGGAAATCCCTGCTATAAGGGGAGATATCGGATGCTGATTCATCCCGCCCACACACTGGAGTTCGACGAGTTGGTTCGACGCCTGCGCGCAGCGCGGGACCAACGGCTTGTCTATGAGCGCGCGGGACCGGAGGGTCTCACCCTCTACGTGTACTCCGAGCATTGTGTCTACGAGCAGGCCTGGGATGCGATCACCATCGCCGCGCGCGGGCTGATCCTCGACCATGGCGCGCGGCGCATCGTGGCGACACCGTTTCCGAAGTTCTTCAATGCGGGCGAGCGCGATGGCGCCGTCCCCGACCTTCCATTCGAGGTGACCGAAAAACTCGACGGCAGCTTGATCATCATCTTCCATCACCGCGACCGCTGGCTGACGGCGACAAAGGGTGCGTTCGACTCGACTCAGGCGCAATGGTCGAAGGCATTCATCGATCGCCTCGACCTCTCGCCGCTCGAGCCGGGAGTAACCTACCTCGCCGAAGCGACGTACCCCGAAAACAAGATTGTTGTGCCCTATCCAGAGGCAGCACTACGGCTGCTAGGCGCATACTCGCCGCGCGGAACAGAGGTTGAATTCAACGCCGTCGCGGCAGCCGGCGAGCAACTCGGTATCGGTTCGGTCCGGCGGCTCGCCTTTACGTCGATCGCCGAGTTGATGGCGATGGCGCGCACACTGCCACGGACCGAGGAGGGGTACGTCCTGCGCTTCAACAACGGCGCCCGACTCAAGATCAAGGGCGACGAATACAAGCGCATCCACGCGCTCATCTCCGGACTGACGCCGCTCGCCATGTGGGAAGCCATGCGGGCCGGATCGGACATGCAGGCGATCCGCCGCGATCTCCCGGAGGAGTACTGGGCAGACTTCGATGCGATTGTCGCGCGCCTGGAGGCGCTGCTCGCCGGTCTTCTTGCGCATGTCGGCACCGTGGCGCAAGCCGTAGAGAATCTCACCGACAAGGAACTCGGGATGGCCCTCTCGACCATCGAGGAGAGGGCACGCCCGTTCGTGTTCGACTATCGGAACTCCGGCGGCAGTCTCATGGATGGGCGATCCCGCGACCGTCTCTACCGCACCATTCGGCCGACGGGCAACGTGCTGCCCGGCTACGTGCCGTCCTTTGCTGTCAGTCGGGTCAAGGAGGACAGCGGGTAGTGGCCGCGATCCGGTGATGACTATCTGCCACGTCAACTCAATCTGTCGACGCACCCGAGACCTATCATGCCCACACGCATCTCCCGCGCCGCCTATGCCGGCATGTTCGGGCCGACCACCGGCGACAAGGTGCGCCTCGCCGACACCGATCTCGTCATCGAGGTCGAGCGCGACCTCACGACCTACGGCGAAGAAGTAAAGTTCGGCGGCGGAAAGGTGATCCGCGATGGCATGGGCCAGAGCCAGGTCACCAACGCCAAAGGCGCGGTCGACACGGTCATCACCAACGCGCTGATCCTCGACCACTGGGGCATCGTCAAGGCCGACATCGGCATCGTGCGGGGTCGCATCGCCAGGATCGGCAAGGCCGGCAACCCCGACATCCAGCCGAACGTCGACATCATCGTCGGCCCCGGCACCGACGTCATCGCCGGCGAGGGCAAGATCGTCACCGCCGGCGGCTTCGACAGCCACATCCATTTCATTTGCCCCCAGCAGATCGACGACGCGCTGATGGCCGGCATGACCACGCTGCTCGGCGGCGGCACGGGTCCCTCGCACGGCACCTTTGCGACCACCTGCACGCCGGGGCCGTGGCACATGGAGATGATGCTGCGCGCGGCCGACAGCTTCCCCGTCAACATCGGCATCGCGGCGAAGGGCAACGCGTCGCTTCCCGCCCCCCTCATCGAGATGATCGAGGCCGGCGCCTGTGCCATGAAGCTGCACGAGGACTGGGGCACGACGCCGGCGGCCATCGACAACTGCCTCGCCGTCGCCGACGACCACGACGTGCAGGTGATGCTGC
>JANOJW010000728.1:0-2163 GCA_031418955.1 Hyphomicrobiales bacterium
GGAGCGCGAGGCCACGCGCGCGGTGCTCGACTGTTTCGAGGCACATCTCGCGGCCCGCCCCGGCGCCTACATCTACCACTACAATCACTACGAAGTGACGGCCCTGAAGCGGCTCGTCGCCCGGCACGGCGTCGGCGAGGCGAAGCTCGATCGCCTGCTGCGCGAGCAGCGCTTCGTCGACCTCTACCGCGTCGTGAGCCAAGGCATCGTCGCCTCAGAGCCCGGCTATTCGATCAAGGATCTCGAGGTGTTCTACGCGCCGGCGCGTACCGAGGAGGTGACCAGCGCCGGCGACAGCATCGTCGTCTACGAGCACTGGCGGGAGACGGGCGATCCAGCGCTCCTCGACGCCATCCGCGCCTACAACGAGGTCGACTGCCGATCGACTAAAGGTCTGCGCGACTGGCTGGTGCGAGACGTGCGTCCACAGCGCCAGCCGTGGTGGGCGCCAAAGCCCGTGGATCCAGTCAAGCCCGGGACCGCCGAGCGCATGACCATGGAGGAGGGCGCACGCGACACAATGCGGCAGCGCCTCCAGCGCATCAAGGGGCCGCTCGCGGGCGCGCCGGCCGAGCTGCTGTTCGAGCTGATGTGGTTCCACAAGCGCGAGGACAAGCCGCAGTGGTGGGCGATGTTTGACCGCGCGCAGCGCGAGACCGAGGATCTGATCGGGGACCTCGATTGTCTCGCAGGTCTCGAGGCCATCGGATCGCCCTGGCCGGAGAAGCAGTCCGTTGCGCAAACCTATCGCTATCCCGAGCAGGAGACGAAGCTGCGCGCCGACGCGCAGGTGCGCGCCAAGATCGACGGCCTGCCGACGGTCACCATCCTGCGGCTCGATGCAGAAGTGCGCACGGTCGACGTGAAGTTCGGGCCGTCGGCGGGTGCTCCTGTGGCCAGGCTCGATCTGATCCCGGGCGGGCCGATCGGCAACGAGGTGCTGCGCGAGGCCATCGCCCGCGTTGGGGTCGACGCCTTCGAGGGGGGCGGCCGCTATGCCGCCATCGAGGCCGTGCTGACGAGGGCGCTGCCGCGCATCGACGGGCATGCGTCCGGCGCCCCGATCGTCGATCGGGCGGCCGACCTCGTCGCCGCGAGTGTCGAAGTGATCACGCGGCTGTGCAGCAGCTACCTGCCCATCCAGGGACCACCTGGCACCGGCAAGACCTATCTCGCGTCACACGCCATCCTGGCCTTGCTGAAGGCTGGCAGCCGAGTCGCGGTGACGTCCAACTCGCACAAGGCGATCGACAATCTGATGCTCGATGTGGCCCGGCGGGCGCGCGAGGCGGGCTTTGCCCTCGACGCCATCAAGAAGGCCGACGAGGGCGAGGAGCTCCAGGAGGCCGGCATCGACGTGACCCGTGCTACCTCCGATCCGCGCCTGGCATCCTGCGCGCTGGTGGCTGGCACCGCGTGGCTGTTCGCACGGCCAGAGCACGATCAGGCGTTCGACACTTTGTTCGTCGACGAAGCGGGCCAGGTCTCGCTCGCCAACCTGGTCGCTGCCGGATCGGCTGCGCGCAACATTGTGCTGATCGGCGACCCGATGCAACTCGCGCAACCGATCCAGGGTACGCATCCGGGCCAGTCGGGCGCATCCGCGCTGGGCTATGTGCTGGGCGATGCGCCGACGGTGGCGGCGGAGCGCGGCGTATTCTTGGCCGTTTCGCGACGCATGCACCCGAGCATCTGCCGCTATATCTCCGACGTCGTCTACGAGGGTCGGCTGCAGAGTGATCCTGGCACCGCGCAGCAGGCTGTGATGCGCGACGAGCGATGGCAGCCCTGGCCGGGGATGTTTCCGCCGGCTGGTATCTTGTTCGAGCCGATGGAGCATGAAGGCGATAGTCAATCGAGCGAGGCGGAGGCCGAGGTTGTCTGCCGCATCTATCGCATGCTGCTCGGCCGGGAGTTCCGCGACCGGGACGGCGTCGTGCGGAAGCTCGGCAAGCCCGACATTCTGGTGGTGACGCCCTACAACGCGCAGGTGAACCTGCTGACGCGGCGGCTGCTGCCTGGCGCCCGCATCGGCACTGTCGACAAGTTCCAGGGCCAGGAGGCACCGGTCTGCCTCGTCTCGATGACGACGTCGAGCGCCGAGGAGTTGCCCCGCAACATCGAATTCCTGTTCTCGGTCAACCGGTTGAACGTCGCGATCAG
>JANOJW010000729.1:0-7050 GCA_031418955.1 Hyphomicrobiales bacterium
CGCCATGACCGGCTGGCGGCTGGGCTTTGCCGGCGGTCCGCTGCCGCTCGTGCGCGAGATGACCAAGATGCAGTCACAGAGCACGTCGGCACCCTCCTCGATCAGTCAGGCCGCCGCTGTCGCAGCACTCACCGGGCCACAAACACTGGTCGAGGAGAACCGCCGCGCGTGGGAGAAGCGCCGCGACCTCGCCGTCTCCATGCTGAACCAGGCGAAAGGCTTGAGGTGCCGCAGCCCGGAAGGCGCGTTCTATGCCTTCCCGGACTGCAGCGGCCTGCTCGGCCGGACCACGTCCGACGGCAAGGTTCTCCAGACCGACAACGACGTGGTGATCTATCTGCTAAGCCAGGGGGTCGCCGCCGTCCACGGCGAGGCCTACGGGCTGTCGCCGCACTTCCGCATCTCGTTTGCGACCTCGACGGAGCTGCTCACCGAGGCCTGCCAGCGCATCCAGCGCGCCTGCGCCGCGCTGCGGTAGCTACGAGCTGTCAAGCGGCGCAACCGGATGTCCGGACGCCCGGGCTCGCAATCACTTGCGTTCGTGAATGCGGACGCGGCCCGGCTCGACGATCCACAACTCACGGTCGATCGGCCGCGACCGCAGCAATGTGGCGAATTCCGTCAGGCGGGCTCGGATCATTGTTGGCGTCAGCCTGCCCTTGCACTCCAGCACGACGATGCCGGCAGTCGCTTCGGGCGGAAAACGCAAGGTCTGCCCGAAATCGTGATCGAGCCTCACGATCACGCGGTTCTCGTCCCGGCAAACCTCATAGACGCGCTCGTCCTGCGCGCCACTCATCTTCTGGTCGGCCACAGTCATCACATCATGGCCCTCGGTCTCCAGCAGCGCTTTGCCGAGGGAGCCGAGATTCTCGTCCAGCTTGAACTTCATTCGGCTGCCGCACTTGGAACGGACACTGGAATTGGGACGATCCGCTCCCGCGTGACCTCGGCCGCGTAGGCGAGCGCGGCCCGGATATCGTCCGGCATCAGTTGCGCATATGCTGCGAGAAGCTGCGCCTCACTCTCGCCGTCGGCGAGAAAATCCAGGATCAGCGAGACCCAGATGCGCGTACCTTTGATGCAAGGCTTGCCGAAGCAGACCTGCGGATCAATCGATATCCTGTCGAGTAGTCCTGTCATGGGGATAGTCTATCACAGTCGCGATCCTGCGCCAGCAAGTGTGAGTGGCAGTTGAAACCTCGGGCGGTCCTCGTCATGATCGCTCAGAACCGGGTGGCCAAGGCCAAGGCCACCCCGGCAAAATACGACGCACATCCAGCGAGGATCTCCCATGGCATCTGCCACGTTCGAGCGGCTGTTCTCGCCGCGCGCCATCGCCGTGATCGGCGCCTCGGGTGATCTCACACGCATCAGCGGCCAGCCGATCCAGGCGCTGGTCAACTCGGGCTTCAAAGGCCCGGTGCATCTGGTCAACCCGCGCTACAAGGAGCTGCACGGGCGGCCCTGTTTCGCAACCGCCGCCGACATCAAGCAACCCGTGGATCTCGCGGTGGTCGCGGTGCCGGCGGCGGGCGTACCGGCGGCGATCCGGGATTGCGGCGCTGCAAAGATTCCGTTCACCATCATCCTGACGGCCGGTTTCCGCGAGGGCGGCGATGCCGGTCGCCTGCTCGAAGCGGAACTCGCGCGCGCCTGCAAGGAAGCGAACGTGCGCGCGATCGGACCCAACTGTCAGGGCGCGCTGTCGACGCCATCGCGCATGTGGTGCGTGTTCGGCGGCATCGCCAACGAGGTCGACATGTTGCAGGGCTCTGTCTCCTGCGCGTTTCAGTCGGGTGGCTTCGGTTATGCGGTGGTGAACTTGGCCGAGCAGCAGGGCGTCGGTTTCCGCCACGTCGTCTCGACCGGCAACGAGACCAACATCGCGATGCCGGAGCTGCTGCACGCGTTCCTCGACGATCCCGGCACCACGCTCGCCTTCGCCTACATGGAGGGCACACCTAACGCGCGCTTGCTGCTCGATGTGGGCCGAAAATCGCTGGAAACAGCGAAGCCCGTGCTGATCTGGAAGGGCGCGCAGACCGAAGCCGGCACCAAGGCTGCCGCCTCGCACACCGCCAAAATGACCGGCAATTACGATCTTTATCGCGCAGCCTTCCGCCAGTCGGGGCTGATCGAGGTGCAGGACGTCGAGGAGATCTCCGACTTCGCCAAGATCGCGGCCCCGCGCCGCTGGCCCAAGGGCCGCGCGGTCGGCGTGCTGTCGGTGTCGGGCGGCTCGGGGATCGTGTTCGCCGACCGCGCGGTGAAGGAAGGACTGACGCTGCCGTCCTTCTCCGCCGAAACGGTCGCCGCGCTGCGGACCGTCATTCCCTCGTTCGGCTCAGCCGACAATCCGGCCGACACCACGGCTGGCGCCCTCAACGACATGGCGCTGTTCACCAGGACGCTCGACATCGTGCTCGCCGATCCCGGTATCGACCAGCTGTTCCTGCTGCTGGCGTCCATGCCGGGCGACGGCGCGTTGAAATGCGCCAAGGCCATTGTCGCTGCCGCCGCCAACACCGAGAAACCGGTGAGCGTCGTGTGGTCGGGCAAGAAGATCCGCTCGGAGGAGGCGTGGAAAACCTTCGTCGAGGCGGGCGTGCCGTTCGTGCCGACGCCGGCGCGCGGGGCGAAGGCAGCAGCCACGCTCGCCAAGTTCGCGGAGGATCGCCGACGACTGCTTGGCCGCAAGGCACCGGCCGTTTCGACGCCCGCGGGCCTGAAGCTGCCCGACGGGGTGGTGACGCTCTCCGAGGTCGAGAGCAAGGCCGTGCTCAAGGCTTTCGGCATCCCGATGACGAAAGAGGTGCTGGTGCCCGCCGGCGCAGACGTCGCGTCGGCAACGAAGGGACTCACAGGTCCGTTCGCGGTGAAGATCGTCTCCCGTGATATCGCGCACAAGACGGAAGCCGGCGGCGTCAAGCTCGGCGTCGCATCTGCCGCCCTTGCCACGGCGGCGGCCGACGTGATCGCCAATGGCCGGGCCTACAAGGCGGGCGCCCGCAGCGACGGCGTGCTGGTCTCGGAGATGGCGCAGGGCCTGGAGGCGCTGATCGGGGTCGTCAACGACGAGGGCTTCGGGCCGACGGTGGCGCTGGGCCTGGGCGGCATCCTGACCGAGGTGCTCAAGGACGTGACGTTCCGCATCGCACCGTTCGACATCGAGACCGCGCGCGACATGATCGCGGAGTTGCGCGGCGCTAAGCTGTTCGACGGCTATCGCGGCAAGCCGGCCGCCGACAAGGAGGCGCTGGCCGAAACGCTGGTTGCGGTGTCGATCATGGCGGCTGCACTTGGCGGGCGGCTGAAGGAGATGGACGTCAATCCCGTGTTCGTTGGCGCAACAGGCCAGGGCGTCGCCGCGGCCGATGCACTGGTGGTGTTGAAATGAGAATTGGCCTTGTGAGCACCAGGACATGGGCCTGATGCCGATGCTTCTCGTCACGCTGAACGCCAACCCGGAAGCCCGTCGCATCATCGCGGCGGCGGCCGGAACGTCAACCCGCGCAACCTATCTCGCCGACCTCGCCGACACCGAGCGCGCCGCAGCACTCAGCCAGGCCGATGTCCTGCTCGCGCGCAACACCGCCAACGAGCTGCGCGACGGCGAGGCAGCGTTATTGCGCAAGGCACGGCTCATCCAGTTCGTCACCGCCGGCGTCGACTACATCCCGCTCGCCGGCCTCCCCGGCCACATCGCAGTGGCGAGCAACGGCGGCGCCTATGCCGAGCCGATGGCCGAGCACGCGATGGCCATGGCGCTGGCCGCGCTGAAGCGGCTGTTCGTCGAGCATGCCAAGCTCGCCGCCGGCACCTTCGATCAGTTCCGCCAGAACCGCATGCTGGCGGGCTCGGTCTGCGGCATCCTGGGGTTCGGCGGCATCGGCGTCGCCACGGCGCGGTTGATGCGGGGCTTCGGCGCGCACGTGCATGCGATCAACCGGCGCGGCTCGACCGACGAGCCCGTCGACTGGATCGGCGCCACCGCCGACCTCGACCGGCTGCTCGGCGCCTCCGATATCCTTGTCCTCGCCCTGCCGCTGACGCCCGCCAGCCGCCACGTCATCGGCGCACGCGAGCTCGGCCTGATGAAGCGCGACGCCATCCTGATCAACCTGGCGCGGGGCGAGATCGTCGAGGAGGCGGCACTCTACGCGCACCTCGTCGCGACCCCTGAATTCACCGCCTGCATCGATGCCTGGTGGATCGAGCCGGTGCGGCACGGCACGTTCCGGATGGATCACGATTTCATGCGTCTGCCCAATGTCATCGCCTCGCCGCACAACTCGGCGTCCGTCGGGACGGCGCGCACGTCGGCGATGGAGCGGGCCATGGCGAACGTCCGCCGCGTCCTCGATGGCGGCGCAGCGCAGTACCTGGTCCCGCCCGCCGACCGCATGATGTGAGGTGCGACCGCGTCGCGCCAACACCTGTCAGCTGCCGTCGCCCTTCGAGACTCCCCGAGGTCCCATGCCCGCCGAACCGACCCTTGCCGACCGTCTCGCTGGCCTGCTCGATCATCTGGGCCTTGCACGCGCGCATATTGCAACGCAGATGCCGGGCGATCTCACCGGCTTTGCCGATCGGCATGGCGATCGCATCGCCGGACTGGTGTTCGCCGTGCCGGTGCGGCTCGACCCGGCTGCGTTCGGGTGCCTTGCCGATCGCGTGCTCATCGTGACCGGGGATTCCGGCGTCAGCGTCGCCCCGTCGCAGCGCGCCGCGTCACGCCTCGACGGATCGCGGCTCATGGCTTTGCCTGGATATGCGACCACTGGCTGGTCCGACATCGCCAAGGATCGGCCCGGCGAGCTTTCCGACGCCATCCAGTCGCATCTCACACGCTGCGATGCAGGCCCCGCGCGGGCATCGACAGCCAGCATGCGTGGCCACACGGGCACGCACGCCGGCATCTCCTATCGCATCGAAGGGCAAGGGCCCGCGCTGCTGCTGATGCCGTTCTTCCTCGCGCCGTCGCAATGGGATCCGGTGGTGGGGGAGCTGGCGCGCCGCTTCACGGTGATCCGCATCGGGGGCGCGCATGTCGGCGGCATCGCCATCCTCGAGGACCGCGCCTCGCGTCCAAGTTACCGTGCGATGTTCCACACCCTGCTCGAGCTGATGACGCTGCCGGCCGCCGCCCGCGTGCTCGATGTCGGCTGCGGTTCGGGCGCGCTTGCACGCCTCGCGGCCAAGCGGCTCGGACCGAAAGCGCGCATCGACGCGGTCGATCTCAACGCCTTCATGCTGGCGGAGGCCCGCGATCTGGCGCGCATCGACGGTCTCGCCGACCAGATCGCGTTCGCGACCGGCAGCGCCGAGGCCTTGCCCTATCGGGACGCCACCTTCGACGGCGCCTACTCCGTCACCGTGCTCGAGGAGTGCGACGCCGACCGCGCCATCGCCGAACTGAAGCGCGTGGTGAAACCGGGCGGGCGCATCGGCGTCATCGTCCGCGCGATCGACATGCCCCAGTGGTGGAGCCTGGACGTGCCGCCAGCGCTCGCGTCACGCGCCAACGAAGCGCCGCAGTCGGTCGGACACGGCGGCGTTGCCGACAAATCGCTCTACACGCGACTGCGAGCAGCAGGCCTCGTCGATCTGGTGCCGTTTCCGAGCCTCGTCACGCTCGACAAACCCGGCAGCACCGTGTGGCGCTACCGCGAGGACCACCTCGTCGCGCAATTGTCACCAGACGAGCTTGCCGAATGGGAGCGCGCGCGGGATGCCGCACTTGCCGCCGGCGCATTGTTCCAGTCACACGCCATGCACTGCGCGGTGGCGCGTAAGCCGTAAACGGCCGCCGTGGGTTCTGAAGCGACGGCCCGATAGCCGATCCACGCCGCGGCGGCCGGCTCCCCACAGGGGAGTCGCCGTGGCCAACAAAGGTTATCTCCCGATCACGTCCATGCGTACCTGGGCGATGCCCTGGCCCTGCATGTTGATCTGGCCCGCCGCCGCCTTGGAGAGATCGATGATGCGCCCGCCAATGTAGGGTCCGCGGTCGTTGATCGTCACGTCGACCGAGCGGCCATTGCCCAGATGCGTGACGCGAACGCGCGTCCCGAACGGCAGCGTCTTGTGCGCCGCCGTCATCGCGTTCGGATTGAACCAGCCGCCGGACGCGACACGCTGCGGCTGCCAGTAGAAGGAGGCGACGCCCGTTGTGCCGCCGCCCGACGACACGGCCGGTGCGCTGTAGGTGCCGCTGCTGCGGGAGGCGCGTTGCGCGGTTGGCTTCTGGGTCGTTGACTTCTGGGCCGACGCGAACGGCCGTGAGCTAAGCGAGTCGGCCCATCCATCTGCGCGAACTGATGTCGCTGGAAGCACGAAAATGCCGAAAGCGGCGGCCGCAGCCGCCAGGGTCGTGATACGCATGAAACCACTCCTGTTGTTGTCAGAGGCGCGGTGATCGGTCACGGCATCCGGAAGAGCGCTTTGCGCGTCTCACCTCCTCGCTTGGCCCCTCCCGGGCCACGCGGTCCATCGACCTTGCCATCGTTCGCCCGGCATCTCCCCGCGCGCGCCTTGGACCAAACTGCCGTTCCAGAGTGGCCGGCAGGTCGGCCCTGACGCGGCATACAGAGCAGCATCGGTCCGCCCCGTCAACAGACGCGATCTGAGCAAGGTGAAGCAGCGCCATGGAACAGCTTGGATTTACTCTGTCGGCAGGGATCGCCTGTGTCTCTGTTCTGCTCGCCGGAAGAGGCGTTAACCAGCCTGCGCGGAAAGAGGGGCGTCGGTCGGCCCCACTGGACTCCCCGATGGCCTCGCGCAGGCTCAGGCAAGCTCGTGCAGCGTGGTCGACATGGCCTTGGGCATGGGGGTAGCCGAGGGGTCGAGAATCGCGCTGCAGGGCCGAATTTGCGAGTTAACTATGCTCCGGTGGTCGAGGGGGCAGGGTCAGGCAGTCGTGGGGTCAGACCCTCGGGTCTGACCCCGGTCCAAAGCCGTGTCTGCGCGTGCAGATGCTCGCGGCCGGCCGGGAGGTGGCGACGCTCGACCTGCCGCCGGCGGCCGCGCGCCTGCTGAAGGAGACGT
>JANOJW010000730.1:0-3840 GCA_031418955.1 Hyphomicrobiales bacterium
CGCACGGTCGATCTCACGACGGGAAAACCCTACTTCCGCGAGGAAGGCGTCGAGCACAACGTCGTCAACGCCAACGCCTTCGAGTTCGTGTTCATCGAGGTCGAGATGAAGCGGCCCTGATGGTGTCAGACCCTCGAGTCTGACTCCTTGACGGGAGTTGGCGGTTGGTTGCCATCACGCGGGCTTTCGAAACGCGGGTTCAGACCCGAGGGTCTGAACCCGCGACCACCGGTCTCGATGGGCGCGACGCTCTCACCCGGCGCCATGGTCTGCTCCGGCGTCCCGTCGCGGCTCTCGAAGGCAATCTGCCGCGAGCGGACATCGCACAGCCAGCACATGCGTCATGCCTCCGGTCGAAACAGGCGCTTGGAGGCAATGCGCGCGCCCTCGGCCATCGCCGCGAGCTTTGCCCACACCACGTCTTCCGCGACCCGGCCCATGCCGGCCGAGGTGTCGAAGCCGCAGTCGGTGCCGGCGAGCACGCGTTTGGGATCGCCGACCGCCCGCGACACCCGCTCGATGCGGTCGGCAACCACTTCGGGGTGCTCGACGAAGTTGGTCAGCGTGTCGATCACGCCGGCAACGAGGCACTGGTCGTCGGCGAGCCTGTGCTGCCCCTCGAACAGGCGGAACTCGTGCGCATGGCGCGGGTTGGCGAACGGCAGTACGAAGCCGCCGACATTGGCGCGCAGGATGATCGGCAGGATGTCGGCAAGCGGCACGTCCCGGTCGTGCGGGCCCTCGTAGTTGCCCCAGCACACGTGCAGGCGGATGCGGTCGCGGGGGAGGCCCGCGATCGAGCGGTTGATCGCATCGATCACGGTCTCGACGAAGCCGAGGAACTCCGCGAGCGACTTGTTCTGGAAGAGACCGTGCCGCTCGAGCGCCAGGTCCGGGCAGTCGAGCTGCAGCACGAAGCCTTCGGCCACGATGCGCCGGTACTCGACCGCGACCGCCTTGGCGATCGCATCGAGATAGGCCTCGAACGTCGCGTAGTGCTCGTTCTGCACGATCGAGGCGAGGATGCCGGGCGAGGGAGCGGTAAAAAATGGTTCGACGTAGCGCCCTGCCGCCGGCCCAAGCGCCGCCTTGAAGTCGGCGCACTCGGCCGCCAGCTCCGCCTCGCCCTGGTAGGTGATCGGTCCGACGCACTTTGGGATGTTGTCGCGGTTGCTGACGGCTTCGCCGCGCGCCGCGACCTGCCGCGCGAGGTTCTCCTTGTACTTCGGATAAGCTTCCACATCGGCCCAGGGCAGCCGCGTGCCCTCGCCGCCCAGGCCGGTCAGGCGCCGGCGCAGATACAAGACGAAGCTTTCACGCTGCTGCTCCCCGTTGTTGATGACGTCGAGGCCGGACGCGATCTGGCGCTCGACGATCCAGGGCACCGCCGCCCGGCCCACGTCGGTCACGCGTGCTTCGTCGACGTCGACCCCTCGTGCCCGCTCGGCGAACATGCGGGTCAGTTCGGGTGGCCGCGGCAGCGACCCCGTGTGCGTGGTCAGGATGCGGCCGACACTGAACTTCATGGGGTGGGGGTCTCGCTGTGCAGGGATCAGGTCATTATGTGCAAAGTCGTCGCGCCACGCAATCGTGCCGAACCCGCACTCCAGGCATAGGGCAGTGCCGCACCGCGATATTGGATTTCCTGGCGATTTCTGTATGATTCAACGCCAACGACCGCACCGACGGAGCTGCCGACATGCTCGTGATCACCACCGCTGCCGAGGCTGCTGCCAAGAGCCGCCAGGTCCACGTCAATGGCCGGGACTATACGCTCGCCGAATACATCGGGGCGGCCCCCAAGCGCGGCCACTACGTGCCGGGCAACGAGGCGAACGACAATGGGTCGCCGCAAGGCTTCCTCGTGCATCAGCCGCCGAACGCGGTGACGCCCGCGCACTTCCACGAGCCCAATCAGTTCCAGGTGTTCGTCGGCGGACGCGGTCGCATCGGCGCGCAGCCGACGACGCCGCTGACCGTACAGTACGCCAACGGCCACACCCCCTATGGACCGATCGTCGCGTTCGAGGAGGGCGTGCAGTACTTCACACTGCGCCAGCGCTGGGACCCCGGCGCCAAGTACGTACCGGCGAACAACGATCTGCTGAAGAAGGGCAATCAGCGCCGTCGTCTGAAAGGCGGCCTGCGTACCGACGACGAGGCGGTGCGCTGCGCCCGCACCACGACCGAGGTGGAAACCGTGATGACGCCCGAGGCCGACGGCCTGGCGTCGTGGCTGTGGCGGCTCCACCCATCGGGCACCGCAAGCTTGGCATCCCCGTCCGAGGGTGGCGGCCAGTACCTGATCGTGGTGTCGGGCACGATTGTGCGCGACGGCGCGGTGCTCGACCGGCTGTCGACCATCTACGTCA
Organism: Hyphomicrobiales bacterium; assembly: GCA_031418955.1. GTDB lineage: Bacteria > Pseudomonadota > Alphaproteobacteria > Rhizobiales > Hyphomicrobiaceae. Next base: position 2,373 of record JANOJW010000730.1, read on the forward strand.
CGCCGGAGGAGGCCGCGGTCACGGTCGCGGCGGGTGCGGACGGCGCCGATCTCCTGGTGCTGCAATTCCCACGCGCCGGCTCGACGCTGGTCGGCGGCCGCATCAGTGGCGAGCCGCGGCCGTCCCGCGACCGCGCCTGATCGGACGGGTCGCATGATTGTTCCAGGGCACGTGGGACCTCGTGAGCCCGAGCATGCTTCTCCCTTCCCCCTCGACGGGGGAAGGGCCGGGGATGGGGGGGGTGCACCACAGCTGCCATCGTGCACACCCCCCACCCCAGCCCATCCCCGCAAGTGGGGAGGGAGCGCGACCTGGACCCCGGCAGAGGATTGCCCGAGAGCGTCGGATTTGAATTTTGCCGAGGCGCAGCGATGATCCTCAGCCACGCCCACAAGTTCATCTACATCAAGACCTACAAGACCGGCTCGACGTCGGTCGAAGCGGCGCTGTCGGGTGTGTGCGGGCCCGACGACGTCATTACGGAGGCGAGCGAGCAGTTGCGCGGGGTGCGCCAGAAGCCGTCGCAGAATTATCGCATCGAGCATCCCGAGAAGCCCAAGCGCCCGCTGTGGAAGTCGATCCTCGGCCGGCCCGAGCGTCACTATCACCCCTCCGTCGGCTACTACGAGCACATGCCGGCAGGCCGCGTGCGCACCTACTGCGGCGAGGACGTCTGGAAGCGCTATTACAAATTCTCGTTCGAGCGCAATCCGTGGGACCGGCAGGTCTCGTGGTACCACTACAAGACCAAGTCGAAATCCGGCGCGGCGAAGCCGTCGTTCGACGCGTTCAACGCCGATCGCAGGCGCGCTTTTGTCGAGAACTGGGATCTCTATGCGCAAAGCGGAGCGGTGATGCTCGATTTCGTCGGCCGCTATGAGAACTTGGACGCCGACTTCGCGACGGTGCTCGACGCGATCGGGCTCAGGGGAGAGGTCGAACTGCCCCGCACCAACGTATCGAAGAACCGCACCGCCTATCGCGAGTACTACACCGACGCGAGCCGCGCCCTCGTCGCCGACTGGTACGCACCCGAGATCCGCCATTTCGGCTACGAGTTCTGATCAGGGTTGCGTGGGTGTCCCAGCAGCCGACCGTCATGGCCCAAAACGAGACTAGCCACAGCCTCAAAGTTGTCATCCTCGGGCTTGTACCGAGGACCCATGGTGCAGGGAATTCAATCGCGTCGGCTGATCCACCGCGATGCTGCGATTTCACTCGAAACAAGGGCACTCTCGGCTACCGGTGCTCATCAAAATTTCGTCTGGGGCAATCGGAGAAATGGGTCCTCGGGACAAGCCCGAGGATGACAACCGTTAGGTTGTCGACCGACCGCAACGGGTCATTGCGCCACCGGGTTCGTCACGCCGAGCGAGGACACCCCGCTCACGTCGCCGTGGCGCCGGCGTTGGTCACCTCGAGGTTCAGCGCGGCGGCGAGCAGAGCCTTGGTGTAGGCCTCCTTCGGC
>JANOJW010000731.1:0-16185 GCA_031418955.1 Hyphomicrobiales bacterium
GTTTCAGGCTCGCATGCCGCAACCATTCCGCTCGTGCATCCTATCCAGATTGCGGCGATGGATATCGGTGCTCAACGGTTATCCGCTCAGATCGGGCCGAATGCGCCAATCGAAGCGATTTATCCATTGGGTCTGATCCACCAGCGGGGCGAGTTCGGTTTCGCCCAGATCGTCTATCGGACGATGCGCGGCCACGTCTCGATCATCGTTGAGGGCGCTAGGCCGGGGCCCATGACGGCAGAGCTTCATTCGACCGTCGCTCATCAACGGGGCACGACGCGCTTCAGCTTCCGCGTCGTCGAGGCCCGCAGAGTTCATCACTTCAACTGAAGCGCACCCTCTTCCACCACCTCGACCTTCACTTGCGCGAGGCCCTGCGCATGCATGCCAAGCACGCCGGCCGCCGCCTGCGGCAGGTCGATGACCCGACCCGGCTTGAACGGCCCGCAGTCGTTGATGCGGACGACCTCTGACGGCCCGTGACGGCGCGTCCGGGGGCATGGCCAGCGCCAATCGCGGTTGCCAAACGGGGCGTCATCCCGCTACCACTCGGCCAGACATAGCAAGCCGCCGCGTGCAAGCCGTCCGCGGCCTGCCGAACGGCCCCTGCCACGGAGTGATGCGTGCAAGAATCCCACAGCCTGCTGTCGACCATCCGGTCGAACCTGGCGCCGGTCCACCCCGACGGCCACAAGTTCCTGTACATCGCGGTGCCGGTGGCGCTGCTGCTGCTGTACCTGTGGGCGCCGCTGGGCATGCTGGCGGCCGGTGTCGCGCTCTATATCGCCTACTTCTTCCGCGATCCCGTGCGCGTCACCCCGCTGCGGGAAGGCCTGGTGGTGTCGCCGGCCGATGGGCGCATCTCGAGCATCGAGGTGGTCAAGCCGCCGCTGGAGCTGGGCCTTGGCACCGAAGAGCGGCAGCGCATTTCGATCTTCCTGTCGGTGTTCGACGTGCATATAAATCGCGCGCCGGTGGCGGGCCGCATCAGCCGTTCCGTCTATGTGCCGGGCGCGTTCCTCAATGCCGCGCTCGACAAGGCGAGCGAGGAGAACGAGCGCCGCAGCCTCGTCATCACCCAGGCGAGCGGAGCGGAAATCGCGGTCGTCCAGATCGCCGGGTTGATCGCGCGGCGGATCGTGACGTTCAAGGGCGAAGGGGCGAGCGTCGGCATCGGCGAGCGGTTCGGGCTGATACGGTTCGGCAGCCGGGTCGATGTGTTCTTGCCACCCGGCAAGACGAGTCTGGCGGCCGTGGGGCAGCGCGCGGTCGGCGGCGAGACCGTGCTTGCCGACCTGAAGTCGGCCGAGCCCGAGCGGGAAGCCCGCGCCGGGTAAGTAGTCTACTTGGGCCAAGCTGTCGCGCCATAGGACGGCCATCAATCCGGGTTCTCAATCGGACGAGCATTAGCGGGCATTCGAGTACAGGATCTGATCGCCCATGATCGACGACACGCAGGACGGTCCCGAGCACGGCAAGCGTCGCTTCCGCTGGCGCCGACGGCGGCCGCTGTTTCGCCAGCGCAAGATCCCCGTCCGCTATCTGGTGCCGAATTTCTTCACGCTGCTGGCACTGTGTATCGGTGTGACGGCCATTCGCATGGCGCTTGAAGGCCGCTATGACTTCGCCGTGGCCTTGATTGTCGCCGCCGCGCTGCTCGACGGCGTCGATGGGCAGCTCGCACGCTCGCTGAAGGCGCAGTCCAAGTTTGGTGCAGAACTCGACAGTCTGGCCGACTTCGTGAACTTCGGCGTTGCAACCGCAATCGTTGTCTTCCACTGGGGGCTCGGCGGGCTCAAGGGGTTCGGGTGGCTCGCCGTACTGGCGTTCGCCTGCGGCATGGGAGTGCGCCTCGCCCGCTTCAATGCCATGCTCGAAGTCGACAAGCCGAAGTGGCAATCGAACTATTTTACCGGCATGCCCGCACCTGCGGGCGCTATCACCATATTGCTGCCGATCTATCTGACGTCGCTGGAGATTGTCGATGCGCGCCAATTTCCTCTGCTGATCGCGCTCTACACGCTGATGCTGGCAGGTCTCCTGGTGTCGACGATCCCGACGTTCTCGAGCAAGATGCTTGGCGAGCGCATTAGCCGGGAGCTGGTACCCCCGATTCTCGTGGGTGCGGCGCTGCTGGTCGGTCTGCTGTTCACCTACCCCTACGGAACCCTCGCCACCGTAACACTCGTCTATCTGGCGCTGATCCCGGTCAGCTACCGTCGGTTCCAATGGCACAAGGCCGAATGGGCGCGGCAGCATCCGACAGCGGCGCCGGAAGCCAAACCGACACTGTTCCCGACACAGCCGACCCAAGGTGAGCGGTCTACCCCGCCGGGCGAGACGAAACACTAGCTCGCGACTTGGCCGTCGACGACATGCCGATGTCGTGCGATTGAGGCATGGGTGCCGCGTTGCCCATGAACGGGGACTGATCGAACCATGCCGGACCGCGACCTCGCCCGCGACAAGAGGGCAGCCCTCGACTACCACGAGGCCGATCCGCCCGGTAAAATCGCGATCCAGCCGACGAAACCGCTCGCCAACCAAGCGGATCTGGCGCTGGCCTACAGCCCAGGCGTCGCGCACGCCTGCGAGGCGATCGCCGAGGACCCTTCCGCCGCCACTCGCTATACCGCACGTGGCAATCTCGTCGGCGTCATCACCAACGGCACCGCCGTGCTGGGTTTAGGCGATATCGGGCCGCTGGCGGCAAAGCCGGTGATGGAAGGCAAGGCGGTGCTGTTCAAGAAGTTCGCCGGCATCGACTGTTACGACATCGAAGTTGCCGAGAAGGGTGTCGAGGCCTTTGTCGAGGCGGTCGCCCGGCTCGAACCGACGTTCGGTGCCATCAATCTCGAGGACATCAAGGCGCCGGAGTGCTTCGAGATCGAAACCGCACTGAAAGCACGCATGCGCATCCCGGTGTTCCATGACGACCAGCACGGGACGGCGATCGTGGTGGCGGCCGGGATCATCAACGGCTTGAAGGTGGTCGGCAAGCAACTGACCGACGTGAAGCTCGTGACGTCGGGCGCAGGCGCGGCGGCGCTCGCCTGCCTCAACCTGCTGGTGAGCCTCGGCTTGAAGCGCGAGAAGGTCTGGATCACGGACGTGAAGGGCGTAGTCTATCGCGGCCGCAACGAGCTGATGAACCGCTACATGGAGCCCTACGCGCAGGCGACGAGCGCACGCACGCTCGCCGACGTGATGCCGGGCGCCGACGTGTTCCTGGGGCTGTCGGCGGCGCGCGTGGTCACCCAGGACATGGTGCGCACGATGGCAGCGAAGCCTATCGTGTTCGCGCTCGCCAACCCGACGCCCGAGATCATGCCCGAGGATGTGAAGGCCGTTCGGCCCGACGCGGTGATCGCGTCCGGGCGATCGGACTATCCCAACCAGGTCAACAATGTGCTGTGCTTCCCGTTCATCTTCCGCGGCGCGCTCGATGTCGGCGCGACGACGATCAACGAGGAGATGAAAAAAGCCGCGGTCACCGCGCTCGCCGGTATCGCCGAGAGCGAGGCGTCCGACGTCGTGCTTGCGGCCTATGGCGCGGAGACTTTCGTGTTCGGGCCCGAGTACATCCTGCCCAAACCGTTCGATCCCAGGCTCATCGTCGAGATTGCACCGGCGGTAGCGAAGGCCGCGATGGACTCGGGCGTTGCAACGCGGCCGATCGCCGATTTCCAGGCCTATAGCGAGAAGCTCAACGGCTTCATCTATCGATCGGGCTTCGTGATGCGGCCGGTATTCGATGCGGCGAGGCGCGCCTCCCGCGAGACGCCCAAACGGCTCGTCTTCGCGGAGGGCGAGCATCCTTACGTGCTGCAGTGCGCTCAGCAGCTCGTCAACGACCGGATCGCGCGACCGGTCCTGGTCGGCAGCAAGGAATCGATTTCGCGGATGCTGCCGCATTTGGGCCTGAGGATACGGCCGGGCCGCGAGTTCGACCTGTTCGATCCGGCCACCGATCCGCGCATGCCGACGCTGGCAACGGAGTATCACGCGCTGGTCGAGCGGCGCGGCGTGTCGCCGTCGCATGCGCAGCGGGTCGTGCGCAACGGCTCGACGGTCGTCGCGGGTCTGCTGCTGCGGCGCGGCGACGCCGACGCGATGATCTGCGGCACGGTCGGGCGATATCTGACGCAGCTGCGCCACGTCTCGGAGGTGATCGGCCGGATCGGGGGCGTGCGCGGCTTGGGCGCGCTCTCAGCGATGATCCTGCCGACCGGACCGCTGTTCATCACCGACACCTATGTGTCTTACGACCCCAAGCCTGAGCAGTTGGCCGAGATCACGCTGCTTGCGGCCGAGGAAGTGCGCCGCTTCGGCATCGAACCGAAGGTCGCGTTGCTGTCGCACTCGAACTTCGGCTCCGAGGACACGGCCTCGGCCCGTAAGATGCGGGAGGTTCTGACCATCCTGCGCGATTGGTCGCCGGGGCTCGAGGTCGAGGGCGAGATGCATGCCGACGCGGCGCTGTCGACGTTCGTTCGCGAGGAGATCTTCCCGAACTCTCGCCTGAAGGGTTCGGCCAACTTGCTGGTAATGCCGGGGTTGGACGCTGCCAATATCGCGTTCAACCTGCTGAAGGTCGTTTCGGGCAGCGTGGCGATCGGGCCGATCCTGCTCGGCGCGGCAAAGCCCGTGCACGTGGTGACGCCGTCGGTCACCGTGCGCGGCCTCCTCAACATGGCCGCGATCGCCGTGGTTCACGCCGCGCGCATGCCCGAGACCGCCGGGCCCAGCTGATCCTGGAAATCTCAGCTCGATAGTTGACGGGTTGCCCCTTCGGATCAGGAGGCGCCGCTTGTTGTGCCGGTGATCCAGCCGGTCCTCGCTCGCGTAAACTTGCGAACACGAGCGGAGGGACTATGTTGCATGCAGCGACTGCATCCTGGCCGACCGGTACAGGACTGCCAAGACCTGTCAGGGGAGCCATGTCCGATCTGCTGTCCCGGATCGCCAAGGATCGCAGTGACGACGCGTTCCGCAGCCTGTTCGAGGAGTACGGCCCACGCGTTCGCAACTTCATGTTGCGGCAAGGTGCAGACGCCGATGTGGCGGAAGACCTGGCCCAGGAAACGTTGATCACCGTCTGGCGCAAGGCTGGCATGTACTCCGCCGACAAGGGCAGCGCCACGACCTGGATCTACACCATTGCCCGGAACCTGCGGACGGACCATCTGCGCCGGCGGCGGGTGTGGCAGGAGCTGACCGACGAGCAGGCCGAGGCATTGCCTTCAAATGAGATGCCGGCGGACGAGGCGGTCTCTGAACGGCAGCGGCAGGTGCGCGTGCAGGCTGTTCTCAAGGAATTGCCCGAAGAGCAGGTCGAGGTCGTCACCCTGGCGTTCATCGATGGCTTGTCGCACGGCGAGATCGCCGATCGCCTCGGTCTCCCGCTCGGCACCGTGAAATCACGGATCCGGCTCGCCTATCAGAAACTGCGCACCGCGCTCGAGGATCTGCGATGAGCCTCTCCATCACCCATCATCCCGACGACGCCACGCTGATGGCGTATGCGGCAGCGACGCTTGCCGAACCGCTGGCCGCTGTCGTTGCCGCGCACGTCTCGTTGTGCCCGCGCTGCCGGGCGGAAACCGCCGATCTCGAGCGCCTGGGTGCGGCACTGATGCTTGGCTCACCCCGCCGCTCGGGCGAGGCTCCGCTCGAGGCGCGGCACCGGGCTGTCGATCCACTGCCCGCATTGGCGCGCCCTCGCGTGTCTCGTGATGAGCGCCTGCCGGCCCCGATCGCTGCAGCGTATCAGCTTTCGATGGAGCAGATCCCGTGGCGACGGCTCGGCCCCGGTGTTTGGCATCACCGGCTGGCGCTTCGGGAAGCGGACGAGGGCGATCTGCGATTGCTGCGGCTCGGCGCCGGACGGACCATGCCGGACCACGGTCATGGCGGCGCCGAGATCACCCTCGTGCTCGAAGGATCTTACAGCGACGTCACCGGCGAGTACCGGGGCGGCGATGTACAGGACGTCGACGAGGACATCGAGCATCAGCCGATCGTCGGAAAGGACCGCGACTGCATCTGCCTGATCGCAAGCGTGCAGCCGGCCCGCTTCAAGTCGCTGATCGGTCGTATCACGCAACCCTGGACGCGGCTCTGAGAGACACGAGGCGCGCCTTGTCGGTTCCTTGGAAAACGGCGTGGATCACGGGCGCCAGCACCGGCATCGGGCGAGAGCTTGTGCTGAAGCTCGCGCGTCAGGGCGTGTGCGTTGCGGCGTCGGCACGCTCGGCTGACAAGCTCGCCGAACTGGTCTCGGCGCACGCCGGCATCGTGGCGGTACCCGTCGACGTCACGGATCGCGCGGCGGTCGCCGACGCCCATGCTCGCGTGGTCGCGGCGCTGGGGGCCATCGATCTTGCCGTGCTGAATGCCGGCGTGTGGCATCCAATGGAGGCGAAAGCCTACGATGCGGGTCGCGCCGCCCAGTCGATGAGTGTCAACTACCAAGGGATAGCGAACGCGCTCGAGCCGCTGATCCCGGCGATGATCGCGGCAGGCCGCGGGCAGCTGGCGCTGGTCGCCTCGGTGGCCGGGTATCGCGGGCTGCCGAAAGCGGCGGCCTATGCGCCGACGAAGGCCGCGGTCATCTCGCTCGCCGAAGTTCTGCGGCTGGAGTTACCCCGCCACGGCATTGTCGTCAGCCTCGTCAATCCGGGTTTCGTCCAGACCCCGATGACGGACGTCAACGAGTTTCCGATGCCCTACATCATCAAGTCTGGCGATGCGGCCGACCGCATCCTGCGAGGCCTCGCGCGCGGCAAGTTCGAGATCGCATTCCCCTGGCAGCTCGCGACCATCATGAAGCTGCTGCGGCTGATGCCGAACAGCCTGTATCTGCGACTGGCGGCGCGGTTGTGATCGCCAGCACCCGCCGGACAGGCTCTAAGCTGCAGCCGTTGCGGTCCCGCTGGTCTCGTCCGGCACGCGTTGGAAAAACAGCGACAGCTCGCCGAGTTTCACGCCCCATTTGCTCATGGTTGCCCGGTTGACGGCGATCGTATCACCCATGCGGTAAATGCGATCGTCGAATGTGACGACGATCTCCCGGTTTTCGAGCTTCAGGCGGAAGCGATAGGACATGCGCACGCTGTTGGTGTCGCACGCACCGATAGCTTCGCCGACGCAATCATCGCAGGTCGCGCGGAAGCGACCCGCGCCCGTCGGCACGACGCGCCAGGCCCGCACTTCCGTCGAGCCGTCGCCGTATTCGAAACGCTCGTCGAGAATGAACACGCCATTCTGCCATTGCCCATGCATCTCGACGCTGAGCCGCTGGCGAACGCGGCCGGATCGATCCTCGAACACGCCCCAGGCTCGCGTTCTCCCCTCGAGGAACGCGGTCAGCTCGAACAGCGGCCCCGGCTCGGCGGTTTTCGGGGAGGGCAAGTCCTGCGGCATCGGTCTCGTCTCGCTCGTTGGGCCCTGCGCCGGACCCGTTGACGTCAGGTCGAGTGCCGCTCACACCGGCTTGCGCAGGCGGTAGAGCCCGACGTCGATCAGGCCGCGCTCGAAGCCGATCTCGCAGTAGGCAAGGTAGTAGCGCCACATGCGGCGGAACCGCGCGTCGAAGCCGAGCGCCTCGATGGCTGGCCAGGCGGCCTCGAAGCGTCGGCTCCATTCGGCGAGGGTCGCTGCATAAGAAGCGCCGAACCGCTCGATGGTTTCGAAGCCGAGGCCCGCTTCGCCGGACCGCTGGCGCATCAGCTCGACCGTCGGCAGCATGCCGCCCGGAAAGATGTAGCGCTGGATGAAATCCGGGTTGCGCCGGTACTGTGCGAAGGCGTCCTCGCGGATGGTGATCGCCTGGATGACGCCAAGGCCGCCGGGCCGCAGCCGCTCGGCTACGGTCTGGAAGAACTGCGGCCAGTTCTCCTCGCCGACGGCCTCGATCATCTCGATCGAGACGAGGCGATCGAAGCGGCCCGACGTGTCGCGATAGTCCTGGAAGCGGACGGCGACGCGGTCGGCGAGCCCTGCGTCGCGCAGACGCGCTTGCGTCACCTCGAGCTGCCGGGTGGAGATCGTGATGGCGTCGACGCGCGCACCGTGCCGGGCTGCTGCCTCCGCGAGCGCACCCCAGCCGCAGCCGATCTCGAGCAGCGTGCACCCGTCCTCGAGCGCGAGGCTCGCGAGGATGCGCTGGGTCTTCTCGCGCTGGGCCGCCTCCAGCGTCGCGACGCCGGGCCCGTAGATGCCGCTCGAATACAGCATGCTCGCGTCGAGCCAGAGCCGGTAGAAGTCGTTGCCGAGATCGTAATGGTCGGCAATGTTGCGCCGGCTGCCATCGCGCGTGTTGGGGCGGCCGAAATGGAAGCGACGATCGCGCTTTCGGGTCTCGTTGACGCGCGGGAGTGCGCGCGTGATGGCCGGCTCGTTGGCGAGATACAGCGCGAACAACGCCTTGAGATCGCACGTGTCGATGTCGCCGTCCATGTAGGCTTCCGCAAAACCGAGCGCGCCCCGGCGGGCGAGCTTCCACAGCGCCGCATAGGACCCCAGAGCCATCTCCGCTTCGAGCGGAGCCGACGGATCGCCGATCACCGCGCTGGCTCCGGACTGCAAGGTCAGGCGTAACCGGCCGATGCCATGGCGACAGAGCGTGCGGTCGAGCAACGAGAACGGGAACTGTGCGGCGCCCGGCACTTGCGCCGAGCCGGACTCGTTGCTCACCACAGGTCGCCGCGAGAGCGCAGTGTCGTCATGCATGGTTTGGCTTCCGGGACCTGTCGGCAAGGGTGAACGAGTAGGCTGGTGAGGTGTGTCGCGTGACGAGGGGTACGCCCTTCATCCACAGCCGCGCCGCTTCGAAGTGGATGGCGCCGACGACCTTGAGCGTCATCAGCGGGTGGCGCGCGAGGAGCGCGAGGATCGTGCGGTCGGTCAGCGGACGGCGCGCTCCGCGGAAGTGGGTCTTGAGAACGGGGCGCTCGCCCTCGCGGAAATTGACGCCGACGACCACGCGGTCGACGGGCGCGATGCAGTGGAAGCCGTAGTGACCAGATGCGCCGGTGAACGGCGACACAGACATGTCTTTCGGGCAGCTCTGGGTGATATCTCCGGCGCCGGCCGCGACCGGAATGACGTAGCTCCGGCGCTCCCCGAACGTGTTGGTGACCTCGTAGATGACCGCGCCTATTTCCCCGCCCGCCCTGCGGCAGAAGTAGACGCTCAAGGGGTTGAATACATAGCCGAGCAGGCGAGGGTAGCAGACGAGCTCGATGCGAACGCCGCAATCTGCGAGCCCGCAGTCGGCGAGCAGGCGTCGCGCCTTGTCGCCGACGGACTCGGGGCCCGCCGGCCCGAGATCGGCATCATGAAAGCTCAACAGGTTGCGACGATTGCGCGAGAAGAAGCGCAGCTGCTGGTCTAGTGTGTCGATCTCGTCGACGTCGAGGCACAGCGTGAACACGCGATAGGCAAAGCCGTGCTGGCGCGGTGTCAGCCGCTTGTGCACGACGGTGCCCTCGAACAGGCAGGAGGAAAGCCCGCTCATTCGGCAGCCTCGAGATGCGAGTGTCCCGCCGGTGTTGTCGTTGGAGCGAGATGAATGCGACCCGACTCGGCCGTCACGCGCCACGGGCGGCGGACATCGCCAATGGCCTCGGCGGCCGCCAGCCCGGACTGCAGGCCGTCCTCGTGGAAGCCAGAGCCGAAGTAACTGCCGCAAAACCAGGTTTGACGGACGCCCTGCAGACGCCAGAGCTGGCGCTGAGCGTCGAGGGCGGCGGCGTCGAACATCGGGTGCGCATAGTCGAAAGCGCCGTGCACGTGGCGCGCGTCGATGTCCCGCGGCGGGTTGAGGGTGACGAAGAGATCCGGCGCGCCGTCGCCGAGGGGCTGCAGCTTGTTCATCCAGTAGGTGAGGGCGAGCGTCCGATCGATGCCAGCTGTCGAGCCCAGGTAGTTCCAGCTCGACCACAGACGGCGTCGCGCCGGCATCAGTGAGGCGTCGGTGTGCAGGACCGCCCGGTTGGGGATGTAGCGGAATGCGCCGAGCAGCGCCTGCTCGTCGGCTGCCGGATCGGCGAGGAGCGCGAGCGCGTCGTCGCCGTGGGTGGCGATGACGCAGGCGTCGAACCGTCGCTCGGTCCGGGCCGTCGCGATGGTGATGCCGCCCGCCGAGCGGGAGACGCGCCGCGCCGGGTCACCGAGGACGACCTCGCCGTTGAAATCGGCGAGCAGGCGCTGCACGTATTCCCGGCTGCCGCCGACCACGGTGCGCCACTGCGGACGGTTGCGGACCTGTAGGAGGCCGTGATTGGCGAAGAAGCGCAGGAAAGCTGCCAAGGGAAAGTCGAGCACGTCGCGGGATGGGGTCGACCAGATGGCGGCGGCCATCGGCAGAATGTGACGGGCGATGAAGGCGTCGGAGTAGCCGCCACGTCTCAGATACTCGCCGAGCGTCAGGCACGGGTCGTCATCCAAGGGCATGATGTCGGTCGCCGCGCGGAAAAACCGCAGCGTGTCGGCAAGCATGCGCCAGTGCGCCGGCCGCAAGAGATTGGACGGCTGGCCGAACAGCGTCGCGAGGCTCGAGCCCGCATACTCGTAGCCGCCCGCATCGAGCGACACGGCAAAGCTCATGTCGGTTGCCGCCGTCGGCACGCCGAGGTGCTCGAACAGGGCGATCAGGTTGGGGTAGCTCGCCGTATTGTAGACGATGAAGCCGGTATCGACCGGGATGCTACGGCCGCCGGCCATAACGTCCACGGTGTTGCTGTGTCCACCGAGGCGCGGCTCGGCCTCGACGAGCGTGACATCGTGCCGCTTGGCGAGAAGCCAAGCCGCCGACAGCCCGGCAATGCCACTGCCGATGACGGCGATGCTCTTGCGACCACCCATCACATCTATCCCTTGATGCGTTGAATGGAAAACGAGCGGGCGACGGATTTGGATTTCCGGGCATCGATAACAGTCTTGATCCCGTGATCGCCGGGACCTCAGTCGCCGACGATCTTGGTCGTCACCTGCGAGTTGACGTCGCCCGGGCTCCAGCCGGGCAGGATCGCGGAGAACAGGCCGGCCTTGCCGCCCGCGACCACGACGTTGAAACCGCCGGGCCGGAACTTCTTCACTCTGGTGCCCGCGAGCTTGGTGGCGACGCCTGGATGCATGCCGTCGAGACCCGTGAGCACCGTGTCGGCGTCGACGGTGGTCAGCCGGTCGATCTCGGCCTTGAATTTCGCCTTGGTCCAGCCGGCCTCGCGATAGAGGCGGTTGTGGTCGGGCGCCATGACGAGGAACGCGTCGGGGCCGGGATAGGTCTTGGGGTGATAGACGGCGCGCAGGCCCGCGGCGAAGCTGGCGGTGAGCTGCTCGGGCGTCCGCGCGGTCTGGTCGATGATGCCGGTGACGCCGTAACCGCCGTAAAGCGTGACCGCCGATTTGCCTTCGGGCACGCCGCGCTCGACGGCGAGCGACTCCCAGCACGATGACCCCTCGTCCTCGGCAAAGCAGAAGCCGAGCTTGCCCGGATTGCCGAGCGTGGCGCGATCGACGCCGCCGGGCTTGCCGCCACCGATATTGCGAATGGCGAGCTGCAAAGCGCGACCGATCGTCGAGTTGGCGCGGTTGCCCTGGCCCAGCGCATTGATGCCCGAGTTCATGCCAAGCGCCTTGCGCGCCGGGCCGTTGATGATCACGATCGGGCCGATGAACATGGTGGTCGCGATGACGCCGTGCAGGCAGAACGCGTCGTCGAGCACGGCTTCGATCGCCGCCAGCAGCACCGGCATGTACTCGGGTTTGCAGCCCGCCATTACGGCGTTGATCGCCACCTTCTCCACCGTGCAGGGCTGGTAGTCGGGCGGCATGGCGCCGAGGATCTCGTGGGGATCGCGCTTGGTGCCCTGGAGCATGCGCCAAACCCGAACCGGCGTCGGTGGCACCACGGGGAGGCCGTCGGACCAGTCGCGGTCGAACGAGGTCTCGTGCTCGTCCTCGTAGTCGCCGATCTCGATCTTTCGCGCCTTGAAGGCGAAGTTTCCGAAGCGCAGCGCCAGCTCGTCGGCGATGTTGGGGTCGGTGATCATGGAGCCGCAGCCAGGCCGCTGGGCAGGGAGTCCTGGCCCCAACCCCTTGACGCCGGTCAGCGCCTCCCACTCCGCGCGGTTCCACCCCAAGGCGCGTCCCGTCTCGACACCGCGGGCGAAGCGTACCACCGTCGGCACCGCCTCGAGCTTCAGATCCCAGGACGTCTTGAGATCGCGCCCGTCGAGCACCGCGCCGGCGCCGGCGGGAAACGTCGGGTCGTCCTCGGAGATGATGGTGATCCGGCCGGCCTTGGCCAACTGCTGGAGCACCGGCTCGACCATCACGCAGGTCGGACAGTCGCGCTTGACGACGACGGCAATGCCATCTTGCAGGGTCGGCATGACGGGGGCTCCGGGATGGCGGACGAAAAGTCGACACCAACGTAAGCAGCCAGCACGCACACGTCCATGGTCCACCGACGTTCGTAGACCTGCATGAGGAACGCGATTGGATGCAGTCGGGGCATGGACCCTGCATGGGTGCGCGAGAGAGACAGTTGTCGAAAGTCGTCCACATCCAATGCTGCGTTGCAGCAATATTGCCCGAATCGCCACGCCTAAGGCGGGACGGCAAACGGCCACGTTAACGAATTTCGTTGGCATGCCGTTTGCGTGTGGCTAAACAGGCGCTATCCACAGGCTGCTGGGGGCAGCGCCTCCGATTCGTGAACACCAATCAACGGGTTGTCCCGACGTGACGAGTGCGCGTATGAACTGCCATGTGTTCGTCGACTTCGACGGCACGATCGCTCCTGTCGATACCACCGATCTGCTGCTCGAGCGCTTTGCTCAAGCAGAGTGGATGGCGATCGAGGAAGAGTGGAAAGCGGGCCGCATCGGCTCCCGCGAGTGTCTGGTGCGCCAGATCGATCTGGTGCGCGCCTCGCCCGCCGAGATGGACGACTTCGTCGCCCGCATCGACATCGACCCGGGCTTCGATGAGTTCATCGAGCTGTGCCGGTTGCACGCACACGCTGTCACCGTCGTGTCGGACGGCCTCGACCGGACAGTGGGCTCCGTCCTGAATCGGCACGGCTACGGCAACTTGGCATTTCGCGCCAATCATCTCTCCTGGCTCGGCGACGATCGCTGGCGGCTGAGTTTCCCGCACGCCCGCAGCGACTGCCGCGCGCTGTCGGGCAACTGCAAATGCCAGTTCGCGGATGCGGCGGTCGGTCACGTCCGGGTTGTCGTCGGCGATGGCCGCTCCGATTTCTGTGTGGCCGAGCGCGCCGACCTGGTGCTCGCCAAGAGCGCGCTCGCCCGCCACTGCCGCACCAACGATCTTCCGCATATCGCAATCTCGACCTTCGCCGAGGCGACCACGCACTTCGCCGCCTGGCTCGACGAGCTTGCGGTCACAACCAATGGCCAACCCGAGCTGAGGGACGAGTAAGCATGGACAAGTCAGTTCACTGGGATGATGCGATTGGCGCCATGAGCACGAGTTCGGCCATGACCGACGAGCAGCTCCTCGCGCTCGAGGCCGAATACTGCTCGCATGGCGATACCGTGCACTACACGAACCCCGCCAAGATCTTCACGAACTGCGAGGGCTCGTTCATGTACGACAGCGCTGGCCGGGAGTTCCTGGACCTGCAGATGTGGTACTCGGCCGTCAACTTCGGCTACAAGAACCAGCGCCTGTCGAATGCCGTGAAGCGCACGCTCGACACGCTGCCGCAAGTCGCCTCGCAGTATCTGCACCGCGACAAGATCGAGCTGGCGACCCTGATCGCGCGGGACGCGCAGGCGAAGTTCGGCCGGAAGGGCCGTGTCCACTTCAACGTCGGCGGCGCCCAGGCGATCGAGGACAGCCTGAAGCTCGTGCGCAACTTCAAGCAGGGCAAGTCGCTGATGATCGCCTTCGAGGGCGGCTATCACGGACGCACACTCGGCGCCTCCGCCATTACCTCGTCCTACCGCTATCGCCGCCGCTACGGCCACTTCGGCGACCGCGCCATGTTCATTCCGTTCCCGTATCACTTCCGCGGCCCGAAGGGCATGACCAAGGAAGAGTACGGCGACCAGTGTGTGAAGCAGTTCGCCCGCCTGTTCGAGAGCGAGTATTACGGCCTGTGGGACCCGAAGGCCGGCGAAGCTGAATTCGCCGCGCTCTACCTCGAGCCGCTGCAAGGGACAGGCGGCTACGTCCTCCCCCCAATGAACTTCTTCAAGGACATGAAGAAGGTGCTCGACCAGCACGGCATCCTGATGGTGGTCGACGAGATCCAAATGGGCTTCTTCCGGACCGGCAAGCTCTGGTCGATCGAGCACTTCGACGTCACTCCTGACGTGATCGTGTTCGGCAAGGCCGTCACCAATGGACTAAACCCGCTGTCGGGATTGTGGGCGCGCGAGGAGCT
Organism: Hyphomicrobiales bacterium; assembly: GCA_031418955.1. Taxonomy (GTDB): domain Bacteria; phylum Pseudomonadota; class Alphaproteobacteria; order Rhizobiales; family Hyphomicrobiaceae. The sequence continues at coordinate 14,426 of JANOJW010000731.1, forward strand.
GATCAATCCGCAGACGTTTCCGGTCGGCTCTACGCACTCGACCTTCAACTCCAACCCGATGGGCACCGGCGTCGCGCTCGAGGCCATGAAGATGATGGCCGAGACCGACTTCGAGGGCATGGTCATGGAGAAGGGCGCGATGCTGCTCGATGGCCTTAAGGACTTGAAGTCGCGTCACAGAATCGTCGGCGACGTCGATGGTCTGGGCATGGCGCTGCGGATGGAGATCTGCGAGCCGCACGACAGCTTTACGCCGTCAAAGCGCCTGGTCGACCTGATGGTCGACGAGGCGATGAAGGGCGATATGGTGGTCGACGGCCGCAAGTACGGGCTCGTGCTCGATATCGGCGGCTACTACAAAAACGTCGTCACGCTCGCCCCGAACCTGATGATGTCGAAGGCCGAGATCAAGCTGGCGATCGAGCTGCTCGACCAGCTACTGCACCGCGTGGCCAAGGCCTGAGCAAGGTACGAACGGGTACGGCGTTCTGTCGCACCCGGAGCGACATCTCGTTAGCCAAGTTTCGAGGCAATCAGTTCATCCTCACCCTCGAGTGTAGCCAGCCTGCGAATTTCGACCTACGAGTTATAAGTACGGCGTAGTGGAAGTGCGTAAGCCAAGGATAAAAAGACACAAATGACTATTGACGATCGTAGTTCGTTGCATCGCGGTGGCCGGGTCGGCTTCCTGCTGATCCATGGCCTCGGCGGCACGCCGGTCGAGATGCGCTTCATCGCGCAGGGTCTGGCGCGCGCCGGCTTCACGGTGTCCTGCTGCCAGCTTGCCGGCCATTGCTCGACGCCTGAAGTGCTTCAGGAGTCGACCTGGCGCGAATGGTACGCGAGCGTCGAGGCGGCTCACGACAAGCTCCGCGAGAACTGCGACGTGATCATCGCCGGCGGCTTATCGATGGGCAGCATCCTGGCAGCTCACCTTGCTCACAACCGCCCCGATCAGGTGCACGGCCTCACCTTCTATGCGCCGACGCTGTGGATGAACGGCTGGTCGATGCCGTGGTATGCGCGGTTCCTGCGCTACGTGTATCCGACGCCGCTGAAGATCCATTTCAATCTGGCCGAGCGCGAGCCCTACGGTATCAAGGACGAGCGCATCCGATCGTTCGTCGTCAAAAGCATGCTCGGCACGGACAGCTCTGAAGCCGGCATATTCTCGACGCCGCTCCGCGCCTTCGCGAACTTCAACAGCCTTGTGCGGCGGGTGAAGAAGCAGCTCGGCACGATCAAGGTGCCGTCGCTGATCGTGCATCCCAGGCACGACGACATCGCCGATATGGACAATGCCATGTACCTGCAGCGCCACCTCGGCGGCATGGTCGACATGGTGGTGCTGGACGACAGCTACCACATCGTCACCGTCGACCGGCAGCGGCACGTGGTGGTCGACCGCACGGTGGCCTTCGCCCACGGCCTCGTCGCCAAGCTCGGCTACAAGGAGCCGGTCGTGACGCCGGTGCAGATGAACGCGGCAGAATAATCCCCGCGGTTAACGCTAGCTGCGATTTCCAACGGCGAACTTATCCCCACGCTTCCAAACACCCTTATCCTGTCGGAGTTACCCCGGCGTGACCGCAAGGTCGTGCCGGCGCTCTTTGACAGGTGATTGAACTGAACCGCTACCGCGGAAGGTGCACGCGGTGAGAGGGGTGCGACCTGTCTGGCAGGATCGTTGGTGCTCACGCCGACGAACCCGAGCCAGGAAGCACCCCATGGTCAAGCGTAACTCAGCCCGCCCGATCACG
>JANOJW010000732.1:0-4309 GCA_031418955.1 Hyphomicrobiales bacterium
CAACTGAAGCGCTAGGGGTGACGCGCGGTTGCTGGTGGGCAACTGAAGCGCAAGGGGTGACGCGCGGTTGCTGGTGGGCAACTGAAGCGCAAGGGGTGACGCGCGTTTTTTGGCGACCCTCGGTTGGCCGACCTGGACGTACAGAAGGCCTCGCGCACGCCGTTGCACGCTCGTGCAGCGCGTTGACCAAGCGCCTGGCTATGGGGGTAGCCAAGGGGGTGCGAAACGCGCGCTGGCGAGGAAATTGACGAAATTGGTCTTGCTCGCTCAGGTGGCCGCCTCCGATCCACTCAGGTGTCAACATTGTTGGGATAGCGATCCAGAACAGCCAGCATGTCAGTGCACTTTCTGCTCCCCTGCCCGTCCGGCCACGCCATCGCCTCTCGGAGACTGTCGCCTCTCGTAGACGGTGAAGCTCGGCGCGTCCTGCGACAGCTTGCGAGCCGTCTTGAACTTGGACGATCGTGGTGAAGATCCTGTCCATAGCCGACGTGTCATATCACTCAAAGCAGCGTCATCTGCGTGCCGGGGAGTATCGGTGGGCGGAACAGGTCGGTGCGCAGGCGCAGGTGCCGCTCGTTCATGCCGAGGCGGCGGATGGCGAGGCGGAAGCGGGCGCCGATCTGGGCGGCATAGGGACCGGTGCCCTTCTGGCGCTGACCGAAGGCTGCCACGTAGTCGCGCCCGCCGTGCATCGAGCGCAACACGCTGATGACGCGCGCGGCGCGGCCGGGATGGTCGGTCTCGAGCCATTCGCGAAACAGCTCTTTCAATTCGAGCGGCAAGCGCAGCACGACATAGCCAGCCTCGCGCGCGCCGGCCTCGTGTGCGGAATCGAGGATGCCTTCGATCTCGTGGTCGTTGAGCGCCGGGATGATCGGCGCCACCATCACGGTCGTCGGGATGCCGGCTGCCGCGAGCTGGCGGATCGCCTCGATGCGGCGGGGCGGGGTTGCGGCGCGCGGCTCCATACTGCGGGCCAGCTCCCGGTCGAGCGTCGTCACCGAGATCGCCACCTTGACGAGACCGCGGCGGCTGAGCCGCTGCAGCACGTCGATGTCGCGCACGATGCCCGCCGACTTGGTGACGATGCCGACGGGGTGGCCAGTCCGGTCCATCACCTCGAGGATGGACCGCGAAATGCCGTGGTCGCGCTCGATCGGCTGGTAGGGGTCGGTGACCGCTCCAAGTGCGATGGTGCGCGGTTTGTAGCTCGGCTTGGCGAACTCTCGTTCCAACAGCTCAGCTGCGTTCACCTTGGCATAGAGCTTCGTCTCGAAGTCGAGCCCGGGCGAGTGCCCGAGATAGGCATGCGTGGGCCGTGCGTAGCAGTAGATGCAGCCGTGCTCGCAGCCGCGGTAGGGGTTGATCGACTGGTCGAACGAGATGTCCGGACTGTCGTTCTCCGAAATGATGCTCTTGGCACGCTCCTCGTGCACCTCAGTCCTGAAGCTGTCGAGCGTGCCGAGCGTCTCCCAGCCGTCGTCGAAGACCTCGCCGCTGTTTGCGTCGTACCGGCTGGCTCGGTTCGACCGGGCGCCACGGCCGCGGCGGCGCTCCTCGTCGACGATGTGCTCTCCTCCCGTCATGGCGAAACGTTAGGACAAGTCTCAGATCATATCAAGAACAAAAGAGAACTTATCGCGCATCAATCCCCGACCAGTTGCCGTGTGGCGACCGGGTAGACGCCTTCCTGGCCGAGCATCCAGACGCGGATCCCGTCCGCCCCCAACAGCGGCTCGAAGGCCTCGTCGAGGACATTGAGGCCGCCGGTGAGCGCGCCGAAGGCCGGGACGATCAGCCGACGGCCGTTGCCCACGAAGCAGGGCCGGCGGACGGCGTGGCCATGGACCGAGAGGCGGGCGGCCGGATGCAAATGGCCCGCAATCTCGTGCGAGATCGCGCTGGCGGTCGGCTCGTGCTGCAGCTTCAGGCCGCCTACACGCAAGCAGTCGACGACGGAGCCGCCCAGGCTCGCGGAAATCTCGGGATCATGATTGCCGGTGACCCAGAGCCACTGGCGGTCCTCCTGCAGGATGCGCAGGATCTCGAGGTCTTGGGCGTCGATGCGGGCTGCCGCGTCGCGGTCGTGCAGGCTGTCGCCCAGCGCCACGACCCTGGCCGGCTGATAGCGGTCGATCGCTTCGGCGAGGCGGGTCAGTGTCTCGCGCGTGTCGTAGGGCGGAAGCATTTGGCCGCGCGCGGCATATGACGAGGCCTTCTCGAGATGCAGATCGGCGATGATCAGTGTCTTCTCGCCCGGCCAGAAGAGCGCGCCCGACATGTCGGCGACGAACGACTTCTGGCACACCGAAATTGTCTGTGTCGTGTAGTCGGTGATGTTCGCCCGCTCGGGCTTCAGCTGAAGCATGGAGTTCCGCGTCCCCGTCGTCAGGTTAGTCGTCAGGCCCATGCGCGAGCGCTTGCCGGATTAGGGTGTCGGCGGCCTCGCGCAGCATCGACTCGCGTGCTTCGCCGTGGACGGTCTCGCGGCCCATCTCGATGAGCAACGGCACCGCCAGCGGCGAGGCATGATCGAGCGCAATATGCCTGATTCGACCCTTGATCCTTCTCAGGAAGTCCGAGAGGCGGGCGATGTCGAGTAGTCCCGTTGCCGCATCGGCGTAAGCGGCTTCGAGGAGGATGTGGCCGGGCTCGTGGCGGCGGAGCACGTCGTAGATCAGATCCGAGGAGACGGTGAGCTGGCGGCCGGACTTCTCCTTGCCCGGATGCCGGCGCTCGATCAGGCCCGCGATGATGGCGCAATGCCGGAAGGTGCGGCGCATCAGGCTCGTCTCGGCGAGCCAGGCCTCGAGGTCGTCGCCCAGCATGTCCTCATCGAGGAGGCGGGCGAGGTCCAGTTTGCCGCCCGCGATCAGCCCCGAGAGATCGCCGAGGCCCCAGACCGAGAGCGCGTAGTCGTTGGCGAGAAAGCCGAGCGGACGGGCGCCGGCCCGTTCCAGGCGCCGGGTGAGCAGCATGCCCAGCGTCTGGTGCGCGAGGCGGCCCTCGAAGGGATAGGCGACGAGATGGTGCCGCGCGCCTTGCGGAAACGTCTCGACCAGCACCTCGTCGGCGCCGGGGATCACCGAGCGGCGGCGCTGCAACTCGAGCCAGTGGGCGACGGCCTTGGGCAGTCGCGGCCAGGCTCGGCGGTCGGCCAGCATGGCGCGCACGCGTTGGGCTAAATGCGTCGAGAGCGGGAAGCGGCCGCCCGGATAGCTCGGCACGATCGGGTCTCGGGCCGTCGCGCGCGACACATAGACCTCGGTCTCGCGGATGCCTTCGAGGCGCACGATCTCGCCGCCGAACACGAACGCGTCGCCGGGTTTGAGCTCGCCGGCAAACCATTCGTCGATCTCGCCCAGCGCGCGGCCGCCCATCAGCGGCTTTTGTGCACGGCCAGGTCGCGGTGCGCCCTTGCGGCCGACGAGGCGCACCTTCAGCATCGGGCTCTCGACGATGGTGCCGATGTTGAGGCGGTACTGTTGCGCAAGGCGCGGGTGCGAGAGACGCAAGCGCCCGTCGTCGGTCGTTCGAAGCTTCGCGAAACGCTCGTAGGAGCGCAGCGCATAGCCCCCCGTCGAAACGAAGTCGACGATGCGGTCGAACTGGTCTCGCGTCAGCGCTCCGTAGGGGTGCGCGGAGGTCACCTCGGCATACAGATCGTCGGCGCGGAACGGGCCGGCGCAGGCCATGCCCATCACATGCTGTGCAAGCACGTCGAGCCCCCCGTCGCGCGTGACGGCGGCATCCTGCGCACCGGCGGCGGCGGCTTCCAGCGCCGCACGGCATTCGAGCACCTCGAAGCGGTTCGAGGGCACGAGCAGCGCGCGCGAGGGCTCGTCGAGGCGGTGATTGGCGCGCCCGATGCGCTGGATGAGGCGGCTCGCCCCCTTCGGTGCGCCGATCTGCAGCACGAGATCGACATCACCCCAGTCGATGCCCAGATCGAGCGTGGACGTCGCGACCACCGCGCGAAGCTTTCCCGCCGCCATCGCGGCTTCCACCTTGCGGCGCTGGGCGACGTCGAGCGAGCCGTGATGCAGCGCGATCGGCAGGCTCTCCTCGTTGATGCGCCACAGCTCGTGGAACATGAGTTCAGCCTGCATGCGCGTGTTGACGAACACCAGTGCGAGGCGGGCCTTGGCAATCGCGGCGAGGATTTCGGCGACCGCATAGCGCGCGGTGTGGCTCGCCCACGGCAGCTCGCCCTCGGTCTCCAGGATGGTGATCTGCGGCGCCGCCCCGCCGCCAATCGCCACGAGATCGGCGAGCTGGGTGACTTCGGCCGGCGCTATCTGCGGCA
>JANOJW010000733.1:0-2061 GCA_031418955.1 Hyphomicrobiales bacterium
CCGAGGCCTTGCGGCGGGCTGCGACGAAGAAGCCGATCCTGTTCTGGACCTATACGCTGCCGTCTCCAGCGGCGGTCGCGGTGATGTCGGAATGCGGGTTCCCGCTCTACACCGACATGCAGAACGTCGTCACCACGATGCGCCAGATGGGCGAATGGAACGCCCATCGCGAACGCTTCCTGAAGGCGCCGGAGATCAAGTCCTCGGATGCGGCCGTGCGCGAGAAGGTCGGCGCCGCACTGGCGAGGTCGGCCAAGGCGCTGACCGAGGCCGAGTCAAAGCCCCTGCTCGCGGCCTACGGCATCGGCTCGACGGCGAAGGAGAAGCTGGTCGCATCGCGCGACGAGGCGATCGCGGCGGCGAAGGCGATCGGCGGTGCGGTAGCGCTGAAGGTGCAGTCGGCCGACATCCTGCACAAGACGGAGGCCGGAGCTGTGGCGCTCAACGCCAAAACCGCCGATGAGGTCGGCGCCGCCTTCGACCGCATCAGCGCCAGCGCGAAAACGTACAAGGGCGACGCGAAGGTGCAGGGCGTGCTGGTGCAGGCGATGGCCGGGAAGGGCCGCGAGGTGATCCTGGGCATCAATCGCGATCCGAACTTCGGGCCGATACTGATGCTGGGGCTGGGCGGCATTCACGTCGAGGTGCTGCGCGACGTGGCGTTCGCGCCGGTGCCGGTGTCGCGCGACGACGCCGAGCGGCTGATCGCACGCCTCAAGGGCGCCAAGCTGCTCGACGCGCATCGCGGCGAGCCCGCGGCCGACAAGGCGGCACTCGCCGATCTCGTCGTCAAGCTCGCCCGTTTCGCTGCCGACCACGCCGACCGCATCCAGGAGATCGACTTGAACCCCGTGATCGTGCACGCTGAGGGCAAGGGCGCCACGATCGCCGACGCCCTGATCGTGACGCGTTGAAAAATCCCCTCTCCCTATGCCCTGCACTTGCATGGGGAGAGGGTTTAGGGTGAGGGGCGGCCCCGCGCTCCGGTGTCATCCTCGGGCTTGTCCCGAGGACCCATGGTGCGGTGGGCGCGGGATGTGAATTGATGTGCTGAGGCGCCGCGAACTTTGCCACGCACGGCGCAAGCGGATGAATGGGTCCTCGGGACAAGCCCGAGGATGACAAACGCAATACACGAGAGTGAGGAGAAGCAGCATGCCCACCTACACCGACATTGCCGTCACCACGGCCGGTCACGTCGCCACCATCGAGATCAAGCGGCCGCCGCACAACTTCTTCGACATGTCGCTGATCAAGCAGATCGCCGACGCGCTCGAGGCCCACGACAAGGACATCGCCATTCGCGCCAACGTGCTGTGCGCGGAGGGCAAGTCGTTTTGCGCGGGCGCCAACTTCGGCGACGGCTCCAAGCTCGACGCTAAAGGCAACCGCCCGGAGGAGAACCAGATGGGCGGGCATCTGTATCAGGAGGCCGTGCGCCTGTTCCGCACCAGGAAGCCGATCGTCGGCGCCATCCAGGGCGCGGCCATCGGCGGCGGGCTGGGCTTGGCGCTGGTGCCGGACTTTCGCGTCACCTGCCCCGAAGGCCGGTTTGCAGCGAACTTCACGCGGCTGGGCTTCCATCCGGGCTTTGGCCTCACACACACCTTGCCGGAGTTGATCGGCAATCAGCAGGCCAATCTGATGTTCTATACGGGTCGCCGCATCAGCGGCGAGGAAGCGATCGATCTCGGCCTCGCCGACATGCTGGTGCCGCTCGCCGAGGTGCGCACCGCCGCGCAAGCCTTGGCCAAGGACATCTCGGAATCAGCGCCCCTCGCGGTGATGGAGACGCGGGCGACAGTGCGCGCCGGCCTCGCCGACCGCGTGAAAGCGGCGACCGACCACGAACTCAAGGTGCAGAGCGCACTGCGCCAGACCGAGGACTTCAAGGAAGGCGTGCGCGCCGTCAACGAACGCCGCGTCGCGAATTTCCAAGGACGGTGAGGCATTCGTCCCCTCTCCCCAATGCCTGCACGTCTATGGGGAGAGGGTTAGGGTGAGGGGCGGCAGCATACACAGCTTGAAAAAACGGCCGCCCCACAACCCGCCCCACACCCC
>JANOJW010000734.1:0-2407 GCA_031418955.1 Hyphomicrobiales bacterium
CCAGGGCGACCACGGCCCCATCTGCCATCCGGCAGTCGCCGGAGCCGACGTGCGTCTGCCCCTGTGCTTCGTCCAGGCCGAGGCTCGTGAGCAGCCGGCGCACGTCGCCAAGTTGATCATAGACCGCATCGAACGCGTTCGAGCCAATGGCCCCGCGCGGCGGCGTGCTGGGAATCTTGTCCACGCCATGCAGCCGGGCGACTTCCTCGATGAGATCCACCTCGCGCTTCAAGTCCACGCGGAACGTCGGGATGCGAAACGTGACCGGCTCAGGCGGGCCGTCATCGCCAACGGGACGAACCTTGCGATTCACAACCTTGAGCCCGAGCTGGCCCAGGTGAAGTTCGATTTCCTCCGGCCGCAGCACGATGCCGAGCAGCTCGTTTACCTTCGAGTGACGCAGCGTGATTTCCTTCGGCTTGATCTCTTGCGCGCTGGCATCGACGACGCCGGGAACAAGCTGGCCGCCGGCGGTTTCCAGGATAAGCTGCGCGGCACGTCGGCTCGCCCATTCGGTTATGCCAGGGTCCGCGCCGCGCTCAAAGCGGTAGCTCGATTCGCTGCGCAGCCCGAGCGCCTTGCTTGTGCGGCGGATGTTCGTGGGCACGAAGTAGGCGCTCTCGATCAGCACGTCGCGCGTGTCAGCGCGAATCTCGGTATTCTGTCCGCCCATCACACCGCCGAGCGCGATCCCCTGCTGCTCGTCGGCGATGAGGAGCATTTCGCGCGTGAGCGTGCGCTCCTGACCATCGAGAGTGGTGAATTTTTCGCCATCCACGGCGCGTCGGACGACGATGACGGGCGTGTAGCCGCCGACGTGAGGAGGCGGAGCGCTCGACGATTCCGCCTCGTTACCTCGGCGGCTACGGGAAATGAGGTGATAGTCGAACGCGTGCAACGGCTGGCCGGTTTCGAGCATCACGTAATTCGTCACATCAACGACGTTGTTGATGCTGCGGACGCCGACCTTCTCCAGCGCACCGCGCAGCCAGTCGGGACTCGGCCCAACCTTCACGCCCAGCACGACGCGAGCGGTGTAGCGCGGGCAAAGCTCCTTCTCCTCGACGCGCACGGCCACATGGCTATCCACGCCTGTGCCAGCCGCTTCGCCCACCACGGACATCGGACCACTGACGATGGACACCTCCGGCAGCTTGAGTAGATGGCCCGTGACCGCGGCGATTTCGCGTGCGATGCCGATGACGCTGTTGAGGTCGGGCCGGTTCGGCGTGACTTCGAGATCGTAAACCACGTCGCTGCCCGCGCGGCCGAGGTATTCGGCGAAGGGCTGGCCGATCCTTGTATCTGCGGGGAGGATAAGCAGTCCATCGACCTGATCGGGCAGGCCGAGTTCCTGCGGCGAGCACATCATCCCCTGGCTGGTGATGCCGAAAACTTTTCGCTCCTTGATGACGAACGGCTCCTTGTCGCCCGGCTTCATCGGCAGCGCAAAGGTCGGAAGGATCAGCGGCACCTTGTCGCCGGGTTGATGATTCTGCGCGCCGCAGATGATGCTGCGCTCGCCCTTGCCGTCATTCACCTTGCAGACGGAAAGCTTGTCGGACCCCGGCACCTTGTCGCGAGTCAGGACTTGAGCGACGACGATGCCCTCGAATTCTCCGCCGAGCTTCTGCACGCCTTCGACTTCGAGACCGAGCATGGTGAGGCGCTCGGACAGTTGGTCCGGCGACCAGTCGAAATCCACGTATTGCTTGAGCCAGTTGAGGGTGATTTTCATCAGCGATGCAACAATTGCGCGGCGGCGATTCAAGCATGAGGGCAATGTTGAACCCAGCGAAATTCTACGCTCGTCGAGTCACCAACCCCCTCGCCGCCTACCGTGCGAGCAACTCCCCGGCAATCCGTTCTGCAGCTCGCTCCGGATTGACGGTTTCAGCCAGGACGAGATCGGCTTTCTCCAGCAGCTTGGGATCGAGATCCTCAGCACCGCAGTCGGCAGGCTGGATGACGAGTTTGACCGGCAGCCGGTGGCGGCGGATGAACCGGACGAGGCGCGCGGCCTCCGCGTCATTCGACGCCATGCGCACTACTACGGCGTCAAAGTCCAGCCCGGGGGCCGCGAGCAACTCTTCGGCGTTGCCATCCGCGATCACGACGCGGACGCCGCCGGCGCGGAGGGCTGCCGCTGTGCCGCCCAACTTCCGCGGCGGCTGGCCGGCGAGAAGCACGCTGCGGCGGCGCTGTGTGCTGGCATCCGTCCCCGCTTCGGTGAAATCAGCGCGCGGCAGCCAGAGATGGAACGTGGAGCCTTCACCTTCGGTGGATTCCACGGATATCCCGCCTCCGTGTCGCGCGGCGAATCGGGACGCATGATACAGGCCCAGACCGAGGCCTTGATGACCCGGCTTCGTCGTGTATCCCGCATCGAAGGCCGCGGTGATCGGAC
>JANOJW010000735.1:0-3186 GCA_031418955.1 Hyphomicrobiales bacterium
GTGGTTATGGTGCTCATGGACGGCTCCCTGTCCTCGCGATGATTCGCTTTGCAACGATCACCGTATGGCGCCTGGACGCCGATGGAAGGGTGCCGTCCACAGCATCATCCTCGGGCCTGTCCCGAGGACCCATTGTGCAGCAATCTCCGACAGTCGAAAGAGGGCACCGAGACAACCGCACCACTGGGGCTTATTCCTAGTGAACAAACGTCATGGCCGGTGATGGACGATCAACCTGATCGAGCACAAGGACACGAAGTGGATGGATCTCTACTCTGCGCTGTTGGCGCTGCCAGGGAACCGCGCCACTTGAGCAAGCTGAAAAATGGGTCCTCGGGACAAGCCCGAGGATGACCACCGATAGGTTGTGCCGTTTCCCTTTTGGCCCGTCGCGTCCCCTACTTCCCCAGCGAGCGCATCAGGCCGACCGAGCGCTCGACCAGGATCACGACCAGCATGGTCAGCAGAATCATCACCACCGACACTGCCGAGACGAACGGATCGGTCCGCTCGTGCACATAGCGATAGATCTCGACGGGCAGCGTGGTGAGCCGCGGGCCGACGACGAACAGCGAGATCACCACCTCGTCGAACGACAGGATGAACGCCAGTGCGCCCGCCGCCAGGATCCCAGGCGACATCAGCGGCAGCGTGACGAGCCGGAACGTCGCCCATGGCCCCGCGCCCAGCGTGCCCGCCGCCGCCTCGATGTCAGGCGGCAAGGTTCGCAGTGTCGTCGTCAGGATGCGCACCGTGAACGGCAGCGTGATCGCCAGGTGCGCGAGCACCAACCCCGGATAGCTCGCCGACAGCCGAATCTGCGAGAACACCAGCAGGATCGCCAGCCCGATGACGATCGTCGGCAGGATCAGCGGGGCCAGCAGCAGCGTCTCGATCGCCGGGCTCATGGGTAGCCGGCCGCGCGCCAGCGCCACCGCAGCCGGAATGCCCGCCGCCAGGCTCAAGCCCACCACCGTCAGCGCGACCAACAGGCTGGTCCAGGCCGCCGACAGGAACTTCGGGTCGGCGATCAGCGCCCTGTACCAGCGCAGGCTCCACCCCGAAGGCGGAAACTTCAGGAACGAGTCGTTGCTGAACGACAGCAGCATAACCAGCGCCAGCGGCGCGAAGATGAACGTGAAAATCGCAGCAAGCCCGAGACGGACCAGCCACCGCGTCGCCGAGCTGCCACGCTCCCCGCTCATCGCCGTGCCTCGTCGGTGCGTCGCACCCAGACCTGCGCGATCCCGAACACGAGCCCGAACAGCGCCAGCATCAGCAGCGACAGCGCGGCGGCCGCTGGCCAGTCGAGATTGACGAGGCTCAACTCGTAGATCTCGGTCGCCAGCAGGAACGTGCGCCCGCCGCCCAGCAGCGTCGGTGTCACAAACGACGAGATGCACAGCACGAAGCCGATCGTCGCCGCGAGCGTGATGGCTGGAAACGACAACGGCAGTGTCACCGACCAGAACACGCGGGCCGGCCGTGCACCTAGCGAGCCGGCGGCCTCCTCGAGGGTCGCATCGAGACGCCCGAGCCCCGCGATCAGCGTCAGCACGACATAGGGAAAGATGCTCTCGGTGAGCCCGATCACCACGCCCGGCAGATCGTTGACGATGCGGAGCGGCCTCGCGATCACGCCGGCCCCGACCAGCATGGTGTTGAGCCAGCCCGTTTCGCCCAGCACGATCATCCAGCCATAGGCGCGCACCACGCCCGAGACCAGCATCGGCGAGATCGCCAGCACCGCGAGCAGCCCGCGCCATCGCGATGTCGTGCGCGTCAGGAACAGGGCTACGGGGAAGGCGAGCAGCAGTGCGAACGCCGTGCACAGTCCAGCCAGCCGCAGTGTGTTGAGCAGCAGGCGCCAAGTGAACTCGTCGGAGAGAATGCGCGTGTAGGTGGCGAGCGACAGCGCCTCGCGAATAGCGCCCGCGTCCGACTCGTTGAGCGACATGCGCACGAGCCAAATCATCGGCCCGACGAACGTCACCGCGAGAATGGCCAGCGCCGGCACCAGCAACGCGAGATCCGACAGCGCGCCCGATTGCCTTGCCGCCGGGCGAGACGCCGGCGTCCGGGGGCCTCCTGGTGGCAATGCCGCGGTCATGCCGGAAACACCATGGTCACGTCGCTGCTCCAGCCGACCTCGACCGGCCTGCCGACGCCGAAGGCCGCGGCTGGATCCCGCCCGGGACGCACCTCGGCTGAGATCAGCAGGCCGTCCGACTCGATGCCGAGCTCGACCACGTCGCCAATGAAGGTCCGCCGCCGCACGATGCCGGCGAACTGCACGGCGAGCTGGTCCTGCGGCCTGGCGCCGGGCTCGTACACCTCCACGAGATGCGGCCGAACCATGACGCGCACGTTGGGCCCCTTCGGCAGCGCGCTTGCGACGGCAAGTGCGCGGCCGTCGTTGAGCCTGACGCCCGGCATCGCAGCACCTGTATCGATGCGGCCCGACCAGTCGTTGACCCGTCCGATGAAGCGGGCGACGAACGCGTTCGCCGGCCGCTCGAAGATCTCGTCGGGTGCACCAGCCTGCACGAGCCGGCCCTCGTTCAGCACCGCGATACGGTCCGACAGCGCCATCGCCTCGGCCTGGTCGTGCGTCACGAATATGGTGGTGATGCCGAGCCGCTTCTGGATGTCGCGGATCTCGGTGCGCATCTCGTCGCGCAACTTGGCGTCGAGGTTCGACAGCGGCTCGTCGAGCAGCAGCACGTCGGGCGCGATGACCAGCGCTCGCGCCAGCGCCACCCGCTGCTGCTGGCCGCCCGAGAGCTGCCGCGGCCGACGCGTCTCGAGGCCCTCGAGGCGCACCAGCCGAACGGCGTCCGCAATCCGCGCCGCCGCGTCGATTGCCGGCGTCCGGCGGACACGCAGGCCAAAGCCGATGTTCCGGGCGACCGACATGTGGGGGAACAGTGCGTACGACTGGAAGACGACGCCCATGTTACGCGCCCAGGTCGCGACGTGCGTCACGTCGCGACCGCCGACCCGCACCCGGCCATAGGTCGGCTGGATCAGGCCCGCGATCATCCGCAGCGTCGTGGTCTTGCCGCAACCCGATGGCCCGAGCAGCCCGAGGAAGGCGCCTGCGGCCACGTCGAGCGACACGTCGTCGACCGCGGGCCGGCCGGCGCCGTAGTCCTTGGTCAGGCTCTGCACCTCGATGGCGAGGCC
>JANOJW010000736.1:0-1909 GCA_031418955.1 Hyphomicrobiales bacterium
AACGGCATGCCGAGTTCGATCACATCGGCGCCGGCCGCCGGCAGGCCCATGAGGATCTTCTTGGACGTCTCGTAGTCCGGGTCGCCGGCCGTGATGAAGGTGACGAGCCCGGCGCGGCCCTCTTTTTTGAGGGCGGCAAACCGGCGATCGATTCGGGTCTCGGCGGACATGAGGCTCGGCACGGGTGAGGAGGGCTCGGTCGAACTTCTAGCACGCGACAGCGGCCGATCAAGCCTTCGGGCGCTTGTCGATGACGCGGCGGGCCTTGCCCTGGCTGCGCTCGACGCCACCTGGATCGAGGACGGTGACCTTGGCGGTGACGCCGATCAGGTTCTTGATGAGTTGCCCAAGCTCGGACGCTGCCGCTTGCCGCGCAACGCCATCCGCTCCTACAGCACCCTCCGCCTGTACTTCCATCTCGTCCATGCGATCGTCGCGCGTCAGCACGATGACGTAGTGGGGCGAGAGGCCCTTCACCTTCAGGATCTGCTCCTCGACTTGCGTCGGGAACACGTTGACGCCGCGCACGATCATCATGTCGTCGGAGCGCCCCGTGACGCGCGCCATGCGCCGCATCGTGCGCGCGGTGCCGGGCAGCAGGCGCGTCAGGTCGCGCGTGCGATAGCGGATGACGGGCATCGCCTCCTTGGTCAGCGACGTGAACACGAGTTCGCCCAGTTCGCCGTCGGCGACGGGATCGCCGCTCACGGGATCGACAACCTCGGGAAAGAAATGGTCCTCCCAGATGGTCGGGCCGTCCTTGGTCTCGACGCACTCGTTGGCGACGCCGGGACCGATAACCTCCGACAAGCCATAGGTGTCGACGGCGTGGATGCCGAAGGCCTGCTCGATCTCGGCGCGCATGGCGTCTGTCCACGGCTCGGCGCCGAAGATGCCGAGCTTGAGCGAGGTCTGGCGCGGATCGTGGCCCTGGCGGCGGAACTCGTCGAGGATCGCCAGCATGTAGGAGGGCGTCACCGTGATGATGTCGGGCTGGAACTCGCGGATCAGCTGAACCTGCCGCTCGGTCATGCCGCCGGAGACGGGGATCACGGTCAAGCCAAACGCTGTCGCGCCGTCGTGATAACCGAGCCCGCCGGTGAACAGGCCGTAGCCGTAGGCGTTGTGCAATCGCATGCCGGGACGCCCGCCCGAGGCGCGGATGCAGCGGCCGACGCACTCGGCCCACATGGCGAGATCACGTTTCGTATAGCCGACGACGGTGGGCTTCCCAGTAGTGCCCGAGGAGGCGTGCACGCGTGCGACTTGGTTCATCGGCACCGCGAACATGCCGTAGGGGTAGTTTTCGCGCAGTGTCTGTTTGGAGGTGAACGGGAAGCGGCGCAGGTCGTCGAGCGAGCGCAGATCCTCCGGTCGCACGCCCTTCGCATCGAAAGCGTCCCGATAGTGGGCTACGTTCTCGTACGCGTGCCGCAACGACCATCTGAGCCGCGCCAACTGGACGTCGCGGATCACCTCGATGGGCGCGATCTCGATTGGCTCGATCTCGTGACGCTGGGGGGCGAGGTCTTGCATCGTGACGTCCTGGTTTTCAGCTCT
This sequence comes from Hyphomicrobiales bacterium, assembly GCA_031418955.1. GTDB lineage: Bacteria > Pseudomonadota > Alphaproteobacteria > Rhizobiales > Hyphomicrobiaceae. Next base: position 1,561 of record JANOJW010000736.1, read on the forward strand.
GGAACAGCGTGCCGGGCACCGTGCGCGTGAAGCCGCGGAATTCGGCGATCACCTCGCCGGCCTCGGTGTGCACCGTCACGTCGTAGATGGCGCTGCGCTCGGCGCGGTGGCGCTCGCTGGCCTCCGCGATCAGCCGCGTCCCGACTTTGGCTGGCGCAAACAGTGTGATCTGGCCCGACTGCAGCAGCGCTGCCTTGTTGTAGCTGTTGGAGGCGAACGCACAGGCACTGTCGGCGAGCGAAAAGATCAGCCCGCCGTGGCAAACGTCGAGGCCGTTGACCATGTCGCCGCGCACGGTCATGGCGAGCGTGGCGCGGCCTGAAGCCACCGACACGATCTCCATGCCGAG
>JANOJW010000737.1:0-29450 GCA_031418955.1 Hyphomicrobiales bacterium
CAAAGCTCGAACGACTCCGGTCGGTTGCACCCTTCGCTCGCTATCGCATCATCTGTCGCTACTTCCGCCTCAAGGAATAGCGCGCGGCCGCTGGAGGGCGCCGCAGCCGGGATTTCAGCTTCCCGATGACGTAGAGCTCAATCTCTTGCTCATTCCATTTCCATTCAGTCTGGATGACGACGCATTCAAGCCGGCTCCTGCGCGTTCGGATCCGCAGCACAACCTCGGCTTCTTCGACGTGTTTCAGCAGTGGCTGCCTGGCCGCAACAATCCGGAGCGAAAAGAACGATTGGTCGATGTCCTTTCCGTCTTCGTGACCGACCTCGCGACCGAAGCTAAGGCGCGCGGCGCCGTGAGTGTCGACGGCATCGTCTTCCCGGAACTCGCACTCGATTACGAGATCTTCTGCGAGCTTGCGATGCGCATCAAATATCGCTTTGAGGAGCTCGAGTTGTTCGTGGCCGGCATGTCGACGAACGAGCTGGGACGAAATGGGAATTTCGTTGGCGTGCTCACCTTTCCCCGCGATATCGCGATCTGGGACTTCCCCAGCGACTTTGGCGATGCTCTCGAAAGCGGGCCGGCGCCGATGATCCGTGAGAAGCATCATCGCTGGAAGCTCGATCGTTCTCAGCTATCGGCATACAAGCTCGATGGAGCCCTCAACCCGAAGCTCCAATGGTGGGAGAACATCGACCTTCTCAGCCGGCGAGTCGACTTCACGGCGTTCCGCCAACGCTCGGTGATGGCCGCGATGATCTGCGAGGACTTGGCCCGCGTCGATCCTTGCCAGTCGCTTCTGCGCTCGGTTGGGCCGAACTTGGTGATCGCCCTGCTGATGGATGCTCCGCAGCGCGTCGATCGGTGGCCGTCGAGGTACGCCACGATCCTTGCCGAAGACCCCGGATGCTCGGTGCTCACCTTTACATCTAGAGCGCTGATGACCCGCCAGCACAACGAAAAGGTTCACAAGTCCAAGTCAGGCCTCGACCGCATCGTTGGCCTCTGGAAAGACGACTTTCACGGCGAGTCGAAAGAGCTGCACTGCCCTCAGGATTGCCAAGGCATATGGCTCAAGCTGTGGAGTTCGCCAGTGACGGATTATTCGCTCGACGGGCGCGACGATCCTCACGGCAAGACCTGGGTTTACGGTAAGCATGTACCACTGAAGCTTGCCGGCAATGACGGCCGATATCCAACTGTTCTTGGCGACGCCGATCGAGCAGCGGCATCCGAAGCAGACGCCAAGAAATCACCTGGTGCCTGAGCGGCGCCTGCATTCGGTTCTCGCGATCGAACACACCTGGTCAAGATTTCGCGAGTTAGTATTTGATTTACCACGATGGCTCATCATGTGTGTTGTCGAGGTAACTCACAAGTCGCGAGAATCAGCGCATTCTCAGGTGACGTGGCGTCGCGAGAGTAGGCTCTGCACATGCAGGTCTGAAAATCGTGCTTGCGTCCCTTCCGGCGGACGTTAAGTTGGGTCACTCCCGATTTTGCGCACGACGTGTCGCCGCGTCGTGGGCATGCATGTGCTCTACGGAAGCTATATCCATGAAGAAATTCAATTTCGGGCGGCGCAACGACTGGGCGATCCGCAAAGCGACCGACGAGACTCTCAACGAGCCTTGGGTGAAGTTCATCAACTCGCTTCCAGGTCATGAAGAACTCAACAAGTCTCTGGCTGAAGCGAACCGCGCCACGACCCGTAAGTCCGACTCGTCCAAAGGTGAAGGGCACGGCAAGTAGCTACGTCGCCGTTGGCCGAAAACTGCGTGACTGGCCGGGACGAAGCCGCTATAGAGCTGAAAAAGGGCGCTGGCCTCCGGGCAGCGCCCTTTTTTGCTGCCTGGACGCGCCCTGATCCGCAACGAGCCGGCGCGGCCGCACATGCTGGCCAGCTAGGGATTTCACCATGGCAAACGTCGTCGTCGTCGGCGCCCAGTGGGGCGATGAAGGCAAGGGCAAGATCGTCGACTGGCTGTCGGAGCGGGCCGACATCGTGGTGCGCTTTCAGGGTGGCCACAACGCCGGCCATACGCTGGTGATCGGCGGCGTCACCTACAAGCTCTCGCTGCTCCCGTCCGGCCTCGTGCGCAAAGGCAAACTGTCGATCATCGGCAACGGCGTCGTCGTCGACCCCTGGCATCTCGTCAAGGAGATCGACGGCCTCAGGGCGCAGGGCGTGCACGTCGGCCCCGACAATCTCAAGGTCGCCGAGAACGCGACGCTGATCCTGCCCCTCCACCGCGAACTCGACCAGCTCCGCGAGAGCGCGGCCGGCGGCCAGAAGATCGGCACCACGGGCCGCGGCATCGGCCCCGCCTACGAGGACAAGGTCGGCCGCCGCGCCATCCGCGTGCAGGACCTTCGCAACCTGCAGAACCTCGGCCCCAAGATCGACCGCCTGCTCGTGCACCACAATGCGCTGCGCAAAGGCCTCGGCCAGCCGCTGATCGACAAGGCAGCCCTGATCGCCGAGCTGACCGAGGTCTCACCGAAGGTGATGCCCTACGTCGATACGGTGTGGGACACGCTCGACAAGGCGCGCCGCGCCGGCAAGCGCATCCTGTTCGAGGGTGCGCAAGGCGCCCTCCTCGACATCGACCACGGTACCTATCCGTTCGTCACCTCCTCGAACACGGTCGCAGCGCAGGCAGCTACCGGCTCAGGCACCGGTCCGAGTTCGATCGGCTACGTGCTGGGACTCGCCAAGGCCTATACGACGCGCGTCGGCTCGGGGCCGTTCCCGACCGAATTGCTTGGTCCAGACGGTGAACCCGACGCCATCGGCACCTTGCTCGGCACGCGCGGCAAGGAGTTCGGCGTCGTCACGGGCCGCAAGCGCCGCTGCGGCTGGTTCGACGCCGTGCTGGTGCGCCAGATCGTCAAGGTCTCAGGCATCAACGGCATCGCGCTGACCAAGCTCGACATCCTCGACCCGCTCGACGAAATCAAGGTCTGCGTCGCCTATGAGATCGATGGCCGCCGCCTCGACCGGTTGCCGGCCGGCATGAACGAGCAGGCGCGCGTCAAGCCGATCTACGAGACGTTTCCGGGCTGGATGGCCTCGACGGAAGGCAAGCGCTCGTGGGGCTCGCTACCAGCCCAGGCGATCAAGTACGTCCGCCGCATCGAGGAGCTGATCGAATGCCCGGTCGCCCTGCTCTCGACGAGCCCCGAGCGTGACGACACCATCCTGGTGCACGACCCGTTCGAGGACTGAGGCTAAATGGGGACGAAGCTAAATGGGGACAGTATCAATTTCGCCCGTCAAGTCGCACCGGGGCTGACGATCGCGCTGCGAAATTGATACTGTCCCCATTTAGGAGGCCGCCCATGCTCAACACCGACCGTATCCGCACGACGCACATCGGCAGCCTGCCGCGCAGCGACATGGTCGCCGACGTGGTGCGCGCCGTCGACGAAGGCACGGCTGTCTCGGACGAGTTGTTCGAGGCGGTGATCAGCGACGCCATCGATGTCGAAGTGGCGCGTCAAACGAGGATGGGGATCGACGTCGTCTCCGACGGTGAGTTCTCGAAGATCACCTATGCGAGCTACATCCGCCACCGGCTCACCGGCTTCTCCGGCAGCAGCCCGCTCGTCACACCCGCCGACCTCGACGATTTCCCAGGCGCTGCCGACCAGCAGCGCCGCCGCCGCGCCAACGCGCTGCCGTTCCAGCGGCCCAACTGCACGGGGCCCGTGGCGCTGAAAACCCGCGCGCTGGTCGACGCCGACGTGCGCCGTATGCGAGCGGCCGTCGATCGCCACAAGCCCACCGGCGCGTTTCTCACCGCCGCCTCGCCAGGCCTGATCGCAATCTTTCATCCCAACCGTTACTACCCCACCCATCACGCCTACCTGATGGCGTTGGCCACCGCCATGCGCACCGAGTACCAGGCGATCATCGCGGCAGGCTTCGACCTGCAGATCGACTGCCCTGATCTCGCCATGGGCCGCCATACGATTTTCAAGGCGGCGAGCGATACAGCCTTCCTGCGCCACGCCGAGGAGCAGATCGAGGCGCTCAACGCCGCGCTCGCGGGCCTGCCGCCCGAGCGGCTGCGCATGTATGTCTCCTGGGGCAACTACGAGGGCCCTCACACCCACGACATCCCGCTCGAGAAGATCCTCCCGATCATCCTCAAGGGCCGCCCCGGCCAGATCGCCATCGAAGCGGCGACGCCGGGCCACCAGCACGAATGGCGCGCCTTCGAAAAAGTTAAGCTGCCAGCCGACAAGATCCTGCTGCCGGGCGTCATCGACGTCACCAACAACTACGTCGAGCACGCAGAGGTGGTCGCCGACCGCATCGAGCGTTACGCAAGGATCGTCGGCCGGGAGCGCGTAGTGGCCTCGACCGACTCAGGGTTCGCGGCGTTCGCCGGGGACCGCACCGTCGACCCGAAGGTCGCGTTCGCCAAGCTCGACAGTCTGGTCGCGGGTGCGCGCCTTGCTACGAAGCGCCTGTGGGGTAAGGCCTGAGATGACGCCGGTGGGCGATTCGACCAAGCCCGACGCCGTCGCCGATGCCGTCCCCGGCAACTGGGTCGACCGCTGGGCGCCGGGAGCAGCACGGCCCTATCTGCGACTTGCCCGCTTCGACCGGCCGATCGGCTCGTGGCTGCTGCTGTTTCCGTGCTGGTGGTCGCTGGCGTTGGCCGAGCTCGCCAACGGCAAGCGCACTCCCAGCCTCTGGTACGCGCTGTTGTTCCTCCTGGGCGCTTTCGCCATGCGCGGGGCGGGCTGCTGCTGGAACGACATTGTCGATCGCGACTACGATGCCGGCGTCGCGCGAACGAAAAGCCGGCCGATCCCGTCTGGCCAGATCTCGGTCCGACAGGCACTCGTGTTCATGGCCGCGCTGTGCCTCGTCGGCCTGCTCGTGCTCGTGCAGCTGAATACCTACACCATCATCCTCGCGATCTCGTCGCTGGCACTGATCGCCATTTACCCGTTCATGAAGCGCTACACGTCCTGGCCGCAGGTGGTGCTGGGGCTGACCTTCAAATGGGGCGCACTCGTCGGCTGGGCAGCGACGCGCGGCCAGCTCGAGGCGCCAGCGGTGCTGCTCTATGCGGGATGCGTGTGCTGGACTATCGGCTACGACACAATCTACGCGCACCAGGACAAGGAGGACGACCTCGCCATCGGTTTGAAGTCGACCGCCATCCGCTTCGGCGAGGCAACGACACCCTGGCTCGCCGGGTTCTACTCAGCCGCGGTTGTGCTCTGGGGCATCGCGGTCGCGCTGGCTGGCGCGCACTGGCCGGCGTTTCTCGGCCTTGGCCTGATCGCCACGCACCTCGCCTGGCAGGTGGCGACGCTCGACATTCACGCGCCCGACAATTGCCTCACGCGCTTCAAATCCAATCGCCACGTCGGCTGGTTGATGGTCGCCGCCCTCGCCGCCGACATGGCGCTCTATGGCCGGTAAATGGTGCGCAACTCGCGGCGTCGGGTGTCCCGCATTTGACGCCGCTGCCGAATCTCCCGACTGAAGGAGGAGATTGGGAGGTCGCCATGGCGATCCGGGCATCTTTCGAACTCGAAGCTAACGAGATCCAGCTCGGCCGCGCACCGATTGCCGGCATCGACGAGGCTGGGCGTGGCCCGTGGGCGGGACCCGTGGTTGCGGTCGCCGTCATCCTCGATCCCGAGCGCGTCCCCGATGGCATGGCTGATTCCAAGGCCCTGACACCGGAGCAGCGCGAAGCGGTCTTCCCCTACATTCTCGATATGGCCGAGGTCGGCATCGGCATCGCCGATGTCGCCCGCATCGACCGCGACAACATCCTCAACGCCACGCTGTGGGCCATGCAGCAGGCCGTCGCCGCGCTCAAGGTCAGGCCGCGGCTCGCGCTCATCGACGGCAACCGGGCGCCGAAGCTCGTCTGCGCGACCCGCACCATCGTCAAGGGCGACGCGCGGTGCCTGTCGATCGCCGCCGCCTCCATCGTCGCCAAGGTCACCCGCGACCGCATGATGATCGAGTTGGGCGCACAGTGTCCGGGCTACGGCTTCGAGCGGCACAAGGGCTACGGCACACCCGAGCATCAGGCCGCACTGAAACGGCTCGGCGTAACCGACCATCACCGCCGCTCGTTCAGGCCCGTTCAATTGGCGCTGGGCCTCGTACGGACCTATGGCGATGCGAGGCCGATGGACTTGGCCGATCAGGCGACGGAGTTCGCCGACGACGGCTTGACGCCCGCGAAATAGACGGCGCTTCGCTCGATCTCGGCCAGCTCCGCGCAGGCGGCCTTGAACGCTGAGTCGCTCGGGCCCAGCTGGCCGACGAGCTTCTCGAGCTCCGACGATCGGCGCTTTCCCTCGAGCTTCTCGAGATAGATCGCCGACACCGCCGGCTGGTAATACACGTCGCGGTCGCTCTGGGTCAGGATCACGCCGCGCAGCTTGGCGTCGCCCATGCGGAACTTCGACAGCGTGACGAGCCGCAGCGCGCCCTGATACGTCGTCAGCATCTGGATCAGCCCCGTGTGCGGGCTGATGTGGAGGCCACCCGCATGGCTCGACGACACGGCCTTGGCGTTGGCGCCGCGAAAGCGCTGCAGCTCGAAGAATCGTAGCCGCGCCATCTCCTCGTCCCAGTCGATCTCGTAGACCGAGCGGAACAGCTCCGGCTTGTCGGAGAACACGCGCCGGTAGGCGACGTAGGTGCCCACATAGGCCTCGTAGGCCGCGAGCAGATAGCCGCCATAGGCTGGCGCCGCGCGCCCATCGTCTGCCGGAGTTACGGCCGGCGACCCTGGCGATGCCGCGTCGGCGAACAGGCCATCGAGGTCGATGCCGAGCACGCGGGCGATCTTGGCGACCGTCGCATCGCGCACCCGCTCGCCGGCAAGCAGGTTGCCGAGCGTGCGCTCCTTGCATTGCGCCTTGGCGGCCAACCCCTCCCGGGTGAAGTTGGCTTTCGCCATCTCGACGCGCACGCGCCGCACGAAAGCGTCGCGCTGCGTCTCGGTCATCAGCGAAGCCATGGGCGGGCTCGGTTGCCGGATTTTGCTATTATTTGCCGAAAGTAGCGAACGCGCGGCGGCTGGGCAACCCCATTTCAACACGCGAGCGAAGCGCCGACATCTCAATGGATAAGTCAATCCGAATGCCGCCGACCGACCGCCGACGTCGCGGGCCATCTGCGTCCGTAGCCGGGCGCCTGCCGTAGGGCGCAATAGCGCGTCCACCGACCTTTCCATAGCCTCGACCTCAACGCGCGTATTGCGCCGTCTTGCAGTGGTGGACGTCACGGCGTGGCCACGGTCGCTCAGGGTCTTTCTCGACCGTCATCGCATTGAAGCCAATACAGCGACGAGCTTTCCCTCCAGGACCGTCGGAGAGCGAAGCGATCGATTTGCGGGCTTATGGTCTCGGTCGAAGTGATCGGCGTCCGATACGGCTCAGCGGAGGAGGGCGGCGACGCCTGGCAACTCGCGGCCTTCGAGCCATTCGAGGAAGGCGCCTCCAGCCGTCGAGACATAGGTGAACTGATCCGTGACGTTCGCTGCGTTGAGGGCAGCGACCGTGTCGCCGCCGCCAGCTACCGAGACGAGTGTACCGGCTTTGGTCTGGCGCGCGGCGGCCCGGGCGAGAGCCACGGTGCCGGTGTCGAACGGGGGGATCTCGAAAGCGCCGAGCGGGCCGTTCCAGAGCAGCGTCCGGCAGCCCGCGAGAATCTGGACGAGGTGGGCGACCGACTTCGGGCCGACGTCGAGGATCATCTGGTCGGCGGGAACCACCTTGATGTCGACAGCGGTAGCCGTGGTGCCGGCCTTGAATTCGCGGGCGACGAGGCCGTCGACGGGGAGCACGATCTCGCAGCCCTTCGAGCTTGCCGCGGCCATGATCTCCCTGGCCGTGGTGTGGAAATCCGGCTCGGCGAGCGAGCGGCCGACGTTCACGCCCTGCGCTTGCAGGAAGGTGTTCGCCATGCCGCCGCCGATGATCAGTTTATCGACCTTGGACATCAGGTTCATCAGCACCGGGATCTTGGTCGAGACCTTGGCGCCGCCGACGATCGCGGCAGTCGGGCGCTTCGGGTTCTCCAGGGCGGCGCGCAACGCGGTGATCTCCTCCAGCAGCAATGGCCCAGCGAACGCCGGCAGGTAGTTGGCAAGGCCGGTGGTCGAGGCATGCGCGCGGTGGGCCGCCGAGAAGGCGTCGTTGACGAAGATGTCGCCGAGTTTGGCGAGTTCCTTCGTGAATGCTGCGTCGTTCTTCTCTTCGCCCTTGTGGAAGCGGGTGTTTTCGAGCACGGCAATGGCGCCGGGCATCAGCGCGGCAACCACTTTGGCCGCGGCTTCGCCAATGCAGTCGGGCGCAAAGGTGACCGGCTGGCCGGCGAGCTTTTCGAGGATCGCGGCGACGGGAGCCAGCGAGTTCTCCGTGTCGGGGCCACCTTTCGGGCGACCGAAGTGGGAGAGCACGACCACCCGGGCGCCGCGTGCGGCCAGCGCCTTGAGGCCCGGGACCAGCCGCTCGAGGCGCGTCGCGTCGGTGACCCGGCCGTCCCTGACGGGAACATTGAGATCGGCGCGGACCAGCACACGCTTGCCCGCGACGTCGATCGCGTCGGTGCTCTTCAGCCTGTCGAGTTGCATGCGGCGTTCTCCTGGTCTATCGGCTGGCTCATGCCGCAGGCATAGCTGGGCCGCAAGTGGGCAGCACGGCGCAGGGTGCAGCCAAGGTTCTGGCCCGCCTCAACTCCCGGGCCCGCGGCGGGCGATATCGAGGAAGACCTCCTCGAGGGTGACGCGGCCGAACCGGTCGATCAGTGCCCGCGGCGTCTCGTCGGCGACGATGCGCCCCTTTTCCAGCATGATGACGCGGGCGGCCATGCGCTCGACCTCGGCCATGTTGTGGGAGGCGAGCACGATCGTCGCGGCTTTCTCCTGCACATAAGTCTCGAGCCTGGTGCGCACCCAGTCGGCGGTGTCGGGGTCGAGCGAGGCGGTGGGTTCGTCAAGCAGCAGCAACTCGGGCCGGTTGATCAGCGCCTTGGCGAGCGACACACGCGTTTTCTGGCCAGCCGACAGCTTGCCATAGGGGCGGTCGATCAGGTCGGTCAGTCGCAGCTCATCGGCGATGTTCCCGATCCGCTCGGCGCGGTTCAGTACGCCGTAAATGCGCGCGAACACCTCGAGGTTCTGGCGCACGGTCATGCGCATCGGGATGTCGACGTAGGGGCTCTCGAAGTTCATTCGGTGGAGCACGCTGTGCCGCTCGGTCGCCATGTCGGCGCCGAACACGCGCGCCGAGCCGCTGGTCGGCACCACGAGGCCCATCAGCATGGAGATCGTGGTGGTCTTGCCGGCGCCGTTGCCGCCGAGCAGGGCCGTGATGGTGCCAGCCGCCAGCCGGAACGAGATGCCGTCGACCGCGACGACGCCGCCGTAAACCTTGCGCAGGTCGCGAACCTCGACCGGCGGGGTGGTGTCGGCGTCGATAGGACGTTGCATGTCGCGCAAACCGTGGGCTTGGAAGCGGGGGGCCAAGCGTTCCCGTCACCGGCAATCTGGGATAGAACACGGATTGTCACAAGGCGGGTGAGTGGCCCCGCGTTCTTCGGCTCCACGTGCGAGACCAATGTCGAGCAGCACACGCCCCCCCGCGACGTCCACCAAAGGCTTCGACCGGTTCGGACCGGCCGGCACCAGCGAAAGCCGGCTGCGAATGCAGACCATCGTGCGGCTGCGCTGGTTCGGCGTCGGCGGCCAGTTGATCGCGGTCGCGGCCGTCTATTGGGGGCTCGGATTCATGTTTCCGGTTGCCTCCTGTCTGGTGCTCATCGCGGTATCGGCATGGGTCAACGTGTTCCTGCGCACGCGCTATCCAGCGCGCTACCGGCTGTCGCCGGCGTTCGCCACGGGCGTGCTCGCCTACGACATCGCGGGTCTCGCGGCGCTACTCTATCTGACCGGCGGTATCGAGAACCCGTTCACCTTCCTGATCGTGGCGCCCGTCACGGTATCGGCGGCGACGCTGCCGGCACGCAACACCATTCAGCTCGGTATCCTGGCGGCGACGGCGACTCTGCTACTGGTGTGGATGCACCTGCCGCTGCCGTGGTGGGTGCACGGCGGCTTTGCGCTGCCGCGCATCTACAAACTCGGCATCTTGGCGTCGGTAGTGGCCGGCATGGTTTTTCTCGCGCTCTACGCGGCACGGCTGTCGAAGGAGTCGCGGCAGATGTCGGCGGCGCTGGCGGCGACCGAGCACATCCTCGCGCGCGAGCAGCGCCTGCACGCGCTTGACGACCTTGCCGCGGCGGCCGCACACGAGCTCGGCACGCCGCTTGCGACCATCGCCGTCGTGACGAAGGAACTGGAGCGCGAGTCGGGCCTCGCCGCCCATGTGAGAGAGGATATCGCGCTGCTGCGCTCGCAGGCCGATCGCTGTCGCGACATCCTGCAGAAGCTCACGCGCAGTCCAGGCGGCCAGGATCCCCATCACGTCAGCCTGCCCGTTACGCAGCTCTTGCAGGAGGCGGCCGCGCCCTATCGCATGGGACGCGTCAAGGTCGAGATCACCGCGCAGCCCGCAGACACTGTGCCGTCGAGCTTGCTTCCCGAGCCGATCGGCGAGCGGCGGCCGGGGGTCATCTACGGGCTTGGCAACCTGATCGAGAATGCTGCCGATTTTGCCCGCGAGCACGTCACGGTGGCGGCGCGCTGGGACGAGCGCGAGGTTGAGATCACGGTCGCCGACGATGGGCCGGGCTTTGCGCCCGAGATCATGGACACGCTCGGGGAGCCGTACGTGACGACGCGAGGCGCGGACACGCGCACCGAAGATGCCGATCCGGAGGCGGGTGGCCTCGGCCTTGGCTTCTTCATCGCCAAAACGTTGCTCGAGCGCTCCGGCGGCCGGTTGGCGCTGGCCAACCAGCCCGCGCCGCGCACGGGCGCCGTGGTGCGCATCACCTGGCCGCGAGTGGCGTTCGACTACGACGGACCGGAGGCTGTGCCAGCGCGTCACCAGCAGGCGGCGGTGTAGCGGGCCGCATCATGCCCGGTAACTTTAGAGGATCGACAACCATGCGCATCGAGACACTTCTGCCGCTCGGCAAGCTCGACCCCGGGCTGCGCGCCGCGGATATGCCGCTCGACATGGGCCGGGTCGGGGCGGACGCGCGGCTGGTCGAGGAGCTGGGTTTCGACGGCCTCGCGGTCGAAGAGACGAAGGACGATCCCTACCAGGTGATGGCGCTCAGTGCGTCAACGACGAGCCGCATCCGCCTGACCACCGCCGTGGCCATGGCTTTTCCGCGCTCACCGACCACGACCGCGATGTCGGCCTGGTCGCTCTCCAAGCTGTCGAAGGGGCGGTTCGTGCTCGGCTTGGGCAGTCAGGTGCGCGGGCATATCGTGCGCCGCTACGGTTTGGAGTTTCACCCAGTAGGGCCATGGATGCGCGACTACGTGCTGGCTGTGCGGGCAGTTTGGCGCTGTTGGCAGGAGCACGTTCCGCTCGACTACCAGGGCACGCACTACAAGCTCTCGCTGATGGTGCCGCTGTTCGATCCGGGACCGATCGAGCATCCGGCGATCCCGATTCATCTGGCGGCGGTGAACCCTGTGATGTGCCGCGTCGCCGGCGAGGTAGCCGATGGTCTGCGACCGCACCCTGTTTGCACGCCGCGTTACATCCGCGAGGTGATGCTGCCGGCGGCAGCCGAAGGTGCAGCGCGCGCGGGGCGCGATGTCCGCGGGCTTGCGGTGTGCATGAAGCCGCTGGTCTGCACGGCGCCGGACAAGGCCACACTTGAGACCCGCATCAAGGACGTGCGGGCCCGCGTCGCGTTCTACTGCTCGACGCCGGCCTATCGCGCCGCGTTCGAGCTGCACGGGCTCGGAAGCCTAGCCGACGAGATGGCGGTGTTGTCCAAGGCGCAGCGCTGGGAGGAGATGCCCGGCCGCATCGACGACGAGATCCTGCACACCTACGCGACGGTCGGCACCTACGACGAGATCGGGAAGAAGCTGGTGCAGCGCTACGGCGGGCTCGTCACCGACGTCGAGTTCTCGATCCCCTGCACCACGCCCGCCGAGCAGGCGACGATGCGCGAGCTGCTTGCCGAGATTCGGACGTCGTCGTAGGCCGACGCGCGTTACCGAGGGTTTTCGCAACTCTTCGGGGCGCCAGTTTGAAGTGGCTGACGTTGTTTGCTGAATTCCCAAATCTGGGAACCGCACTCTTGGGAAGTCATAACTGCGTTGCGGCAGTCGTGCATTCGGCGGTTGACGCAATGTGAGCACAAGAGGTCCGGCGCATTTTGAATCTCGTCGAGGATCACCAGCTTGTCCTCGTGAGCAAGAAGGTAAAGGGCCGGATCGGCGAGCTTGTCGCGATCTGCCGGATCCTCAAGGTCGAGATAGATCGACGGGACGGCATCTGCTACGCCCAAGGCAAGTGTCGTCTTCCCAACTTGCCGGGGCCCAAGCAAAATCACAGCGGCGTGCGCTTCGAGGTCCCTGCGGATTCGGGCTTGGAGACGTCGCGTCAGTATCCTTGCATATTTAACGTGCCGTTTTAAAATTGCAAGGTTTGAGACGAAAACCCAAGACCTGAGTCGACCCGTCGCCGAGGAGCGCCACATGCTGGCGCCGGCCGCACCTCGGCGAAAGGTTCGACAAGGTTCAGGAGGCGGCGCCGTTCGGCAGCGGCAAGTCGGGACGCTGCACGCCGGCGGTCGGGTCGTCGCTGCGACGCGACTTGCCCTCGAAGAACGCGCCTTGCTCGATCGCGAGTTGGCTGTGGAAGATGTCACCCTCCACCTTCGATGAAGACTGGAGCACGACGCGCTTACCGCGGATCGAGCCCATCACCGTGCCGCGCACGATGATCTCGTCGGCGACAAGACCGCCGGTTATGCGGGCGCTTTCGCCGACCACGACGTTGGCTGCGTGAACGTCGCCCTGGATCTCGCCGTCGATGTGGACCTCGCCCTTTGAGAGGAGGTTGCCGACAACTGTCAGGTCCGAGCCGATCTGCGACATGCCGGGCTTATTGTTTGACGCGCGCGTCATGGTCGGCATCGCTTGTGGCATGGACCCGCTGGGTGGCAGCGGCGGAGCTTGGCGGGCGAGATCGAATGCGCTCGGCTCTTTGTCGGGCTTCTTCGTGAACATCGGACGTCTACTCCCTCGACTTTACGCAACGACAGAATGCAACGGCGGTCGACAAACCGCGACCGGACGAAACTGCTCCCCAGGCCCCTGATGCTGCGGATCCGCTGTGGACACCGCATCGGGAAACCCACCCATTGTAGCAAACCCAATCGTGGCAAGCCATCGCCAACATCTGGAAAGTGTGAGTCTTTGGTTGCGAAAAGCTCTGTCACTCACGATTGGGATGCAGTGGAGTTAGGACGTATCGGAGCATTTCACTCTGGCACATGTCCGACACGGACGAGCGGCTTGTAGAAGCCGGGCGCCAGTCCAGCCTCCGACCGCGCTTTGTCGTTGAACGGCGGCTTGACCGGACCCTTGAAGCGCGTGCGCACGAGCTGGTGGAAGGTCGGCTCGGGGGCGAGGCCTTCGCGCTCGCACAGAAAGCGGAACCACTTGGCGCCGAATGCCACATGGCGCTTCTCGTCACGATAGATGACGCGCAGGACCGCGGCTGAAGCCTCGTCGCCGGCCGTCTCCAGGTTCTGGATCATGGCCGGGGTGACGTCGAGGCCGCGCGCCTCGAGCACCAGCGGTACGACGGCGATGCGCGCGATCAGGCTGCCGCCCGTCGCCTGGGCCACCTGCCAGAGGCCATCGTGGGCCGGGAGATCGCCGTAGGCCGCTCCCATTTCGACCAGGCGCCGAGAGACCAGCGCGAAGTGGCTCGCCTCCTCTGCCCCGACCTGCACCCAGTCATCAAGGAACGAGCGCGGCATCGGCTCGCCGATGAAGCGGCCGACCAGATCCCACGTCATGTCGACAGCGTTGAGCTCGATATGGGCAAGCGCATGGAGCAGCGCGATGCGGCCCTTCTCGCCTTGCGTCGAGCGCTTCGGCATGGACCGCGGCGGCAGCAACTCGGGTCGGGCGGGACGACCGGGCCGCTCGGGCATTGCAGGACGGGTCGCCACCGGCCCGACCGACAGGCGGCCCTGCGACCAGGCTGCGGCCGTAGCTTGCGCGAGGCGCACCTTCTCGGCCGGGTCCACAGCCAACACAATCGCGCGCGCCGCCGCGCCCAGATTGTCGGGTAGCGGGGAAGCGAGATCGGGGGTGACGAGGCGCGTCAGGTCGGTCATCTGCAGCGTTCTATTTCAAGGCGTTGACAGCGGCGAGCACTTCATCTGCGTGGCCCGCCACCTTGACCTTGCGCCAGGCTTTCACGACCTTGCCCTTGGCGTCGATCAGGAACGTCGATCGCTCGACGCCCATGTACCTCTTTCCATACATCGCTTTTTCGACCCAGACACCGAACGCATTGGCGGCCAACTGCTCCTCGTCAGCGGCGAGCTCTACGGTCAGCGCATGCTTCTTACGGAACTTTGCGTGGGTCGCCGCGCTGTCAGGCGAGATGCCGATGACGGTCGCGCCGGCCTTGGCGAATTCATCTGCCAGGCGTGAAAAGTCCTTCGCCTCGGTGGTGCAGCCCGGGGTGTCGTCCTTGGGGTAGAAATACACCACGACCGGTTTGCCCTTGAGCTTCGAAAGCTTGAGGGTGTTGCCTGTGTCACTCGGCAGTTCGAAATCCGGTGCGGATTTACCTTCCGTCGCCATGTACGCCTTCCTTTGGTCGTTTTTTCGACAGTTGTCTTGCGTGTGATGCACACTACCGCATTGCCGTTCAGTGGGCGATGCCACACATCTTGTTCGTCAGCGCTTCGACAGTCGGCGGCCGATCGGACATTCTTGGCGGCTGTACCGCGTGGTGACTCCACTTTGGCAGTGCTTTGGGGGAAAATTGGCGACAGACGAGGGAGGCAGCTCTGGGCGCAATCGTCCGGCCGGTGCGGTCGCCGCGTCGCCGACGCCGCGTCGCGATGCGCCGACCGCTCCCCCGACGCGCCCGATGACGCAGCCACCGCCACTTCCCACCACGCCCAATCCGGGACCACCGCGACACGGCGGCGAGCCGCGGGCCAATGAGCCTCGCACAGGTGAGCCACGCACCGGTCCTGTCACACGTCCGCACCCCGCCGCACCGCATGCGTCTCCAACGATCCGCGACAATCGCGCGAAGAAGTCGCGACGAGGCCTGCTGCATGCGATTGTGCTGCGCCCGCTGGGCGTGCTGGCGCGCGTCGCGATGATCGTACTGCCGCTACTCGCGATGGCGGTAGGTCTGATCTATCTGCGGCTGATCTATGATCCGGACAAGCCGATCTCGGTGCGGTTTCTGGCCGACCCGATCGAACGCGGGCTCAACGCGGAGTTGCCGGGGTTCGCGTTCGACATCGGCGATGCCGTCATCCAGCGTTCGCAGAGTGGGGGCATCGAGTTCCGCCTGAAAGATGTGCGCATGAGCGACGGCCGCGGCAATGCGGTAGCCATCGCCAAGTTCGCGAGCGTCGCTGTCAACCCACGCGCGCTGTGGAGCTTGCGCATCGCGCCCTCGCGCATAGATCTGATCGAGCCGCGCTTCCTGGTCTCGGTGGACGACAAGGGTCAACTTGCATTCCGGGTGCCGGAAGCCGCAGCGACAGTGCGTGCCGGACGGCCGCCGCAAACTCCACAGACGCCTCGGGACGGGGCAGCGCCGCTGGTCGCGCCGCCACCCGGCGAAGTCCAGCGCATTGAAGTGGCGCGCATCATCGCCGATGCGCTCGCCCGCGTGCGCCGCGACGGGCAGACGGCGTCCTATCTCGAGGACATCGGTCTGCGCAACGCGGTGGTCATCCTCGATCAAGCCGGGCGCCAGACCGTCTGGCGGATCCCCGAGCTCGACGTCGATCTGCAGCACAAGCAAAAGCGCAGCATCGTGCTGGCGCGGGCCCGGATCGCCGGCGAAGGTGAGCCGTGGACGTTGAAGCTGCGCGCCGAGGAATCCGAGAAGGCACGCGCTATAGCCGTCGAGATCGAATTCGACGGCCTCGTGCCCCGCTCGCTGGCCCAGCAGGTGCCGCAGCTCGCCCTGCTCGAGACGATCGATGCGCCGGCGAGCGGCCGCATCACGCTCGACTTGACGCTCGATGGCAGCGTCAGCGGGGCCCAGGCCGTGACCCGGTTCGGCGCCGGCGCGCTGCAAGTGCCGGCGATCGGTCGAGGGCAGATCGCGCTCGAGCGCGGCGCGATCGAGCTGCGCTACAACGGCGAGGCGAACAGCTTCGAGTTGCTGCCGACGTCCCAGATCCAGCTCGGTGTCGGCCAGGTGACATTGCGGGGCCAAGCGGTGCCGATCGACGCCGGCAGCCCCGACAAGCGCTGGCGCTACGAGTTGCATTCGGTCTCCGGCGAGCTGCGCTCCGTGAAGGCTGGACAAGCTGCGATCCCGATCCAGGCGTTCGAGATGCGCGGTCGCTACGACCACGAGGCTGGCGGCGGGATTTTCGAGCGGCTGGCGCTGAAGGCTGGCGGCGTCGATCTCGAGATGGTGGCGCCGGCAAACCTGGCCGCCGACGCAAACGTGCTCGAAGGCCGGATCAGTCCGGCGCCGCTGGCGACCGTGCTGGCGCTGTGGCCCGATGAACTGGCGCCGCGGACGCGCGCCTGGGTGGTCGGTAGCGTGCGCAAGGGCCAGCTCCGGGGTGGCAGTTTCCGGCTTGGTCGAGCCGCGGGCGGAGGGGGGGATCGCCACCTGTCGCTCTCGCTCGAAGCCGGCGACGTCGAGCTGGAAGTTGCCAAGGGCCTGCCGCCGCTCGAGATGCCGCGCGCGCTGCTCCGCGTCGAGGACACCAGCCTCGAGGTGTCCGTGCCGGACGCGGCCATGACGGTTGCGCCGGGGCGCAGGCTTACGGCGAAAGGCGGCCGCTTCACCGCCATCGACATCGGCGGCGCGCAACCGCGGGGCGAGATTGCGGCGCGCGTGCAGGGGCCGCTGGTCGCCGCACTCGAACTCGCCGACCGCGAGCCCTGGCGGCTGACCCGCGGACTTGCCGTCGCGCTCTCGGCGATCGACGGAAAGCTCGATGGCACAGTCAAGGCGACGTTGCCGCTGGGCGACGATCTCTCGCTCGCCGATGTCCGCTTCGAGACGAAGACGCGCATCACCGACGGCCGCATCAAGGGGGCGTTCGGCGCGCACGACATCTCGGGCGCCACGGTGTCGATCGACGGCACCGAAAAGTCGCTCGAGATCAAGGGCGACATGGTGCTCGCGGGCGTCAACGCGCGGCTGCTCGGGCGCTGGGCGCCGGGGTCCGCCGACCTCAAGACGCCGATCGCGAAGCTGGCGCTGCGCCTCGATGATGCCGACCGCAATCAGCTTGGCCTCGATCTCGAACGCATGGTGCGCGGCGATGTGCCGATCGAAATCCTGGTGCTGCGCACCGGCGCCGAGCCGGCCATGAAACTGCAGGTCAACGCCGACCTGACGCCGGCCGAACTCGATCTCGAGGAGATCGCCTGGCGCAAGCCGGCCGGACGGCCGGCGCGGCTCGCCTTCGATCTCGGCAAGCCGCAGTCCGGCAAAGGCGTCGAGCTGCAGAACTTCAAGCTCGACGGCGAGAACATCGCGATCGACGGCTGGGTTGCGATCGGGCCGGACAACCGCGTGCGCGAGTTCCTGTTCCCGGAGTTCCTGATCAACGTCGTCTCGAGCCTCGAGGTGCAGGGCACGATGCGCGCGGACAAATCCGAGCGCGTGTGGGACGTGAAGGTTCGGGGGAAGTCGCCGTTCGATGCAGGCGATGTGCTGCGCGCGATGATGTCGCCGACCACGTCGCCGGCAAAACCACCCACCAAACAACGACCCGGCCTCGACCTGTCGGTCGACATGGACAGCGTGCTTGGCCTCAACGACACCCGGCTTCGACAGATGCGTCTCAAGCTGCAGAAGCGTAACGAGCTGGTGACGGTCGTCGATTTCCGCAGCATGCTCGACGGCAACCGTCCGCTGGTCGCCGTGTTGAAGCCGGAGCCCGGCCGCCCCCGCACGTTGCGCCTCGAGACCGCGGACGCGGGGCAGGCCCTGAAGCTCGCCGGCATCTATCAGAACATGGTCGGCGGCAACGGGACCCTCACTCTGAACCTCGACGGGCGAGGTGCTGCCGAGAAGCAGGGCCAGGTCACGGTCACCAATTTCAAGGTGCTGGGCGACGCCGTCGCGTCGGAGGTGTTCCAGGCGCCCGACGACTCGCGGCCGTTGATCGCGCAGCAACCACGGCCCGGTACCCGGCGCGTGCTGCGCGAGCAGTTCGACTTCGAGGAGCTGTTTGCCCAGTTCTCGTTCGGCAACGGGCAGCTCGTCATCGACAATGCGCTGGCGCGGGGACCGCTGGTCGGTGCGAGCGTGCGCGGCAAGGTCGACTTCCGGTCGCGGCGGCTCGATCTGGGCGGCACGTACGTGCCGCTGTCGGGCTTGAGTCGCGCGTTCAGCGAGATCCCGTTGCTCGGGCTCATCCTGACGGGACCCAACGGCGAGGGCGTGCTCGGCATCACCTACCTGATCAAGGGGCCAATGGCCGATCCGCAGGTGACGGTCAACCCGTTCTCGCCGCTGACACCGGGGCTCTTACGCGAGTTCATGCAGATGGCGCCGGAGAATTCAACGATCACGCCGCAGGTCGATCCGAAGAAAGCGCCGCCATCGCCCAGGGTTGGTCCGCAGATCCGAGCCAGCCCGCCGGCCGCCGCGCAGCCCGGTGCCTCCGTGCTGCCGCGCACGCCGGAAGTGCTCGACGGGTGGGCCGCCACGCCGAAGCAGGCGCCCTCAAAGAAGCGGCAGGCATCGCCATAGGCGCGAGCCTCGCGCGACCGCAGCAACGAATTGTCCCAGCGTCGGCAAAAATCGCGGATGCCCGGACCGTCCCCGGTCGGCGGCCGTCGCGACGGGCCAGATCCGACCGTTGCCGGGCTGGGCACGTCCCCTCTCCCCGACGTTCTGCACTCGACGCGGAGAGGGTTAGGGTGAGGGGCGGCCGCTCGCTCCGCGCCCCGCTGACGACGGCAGCTATCCGGGGCCAAGCTGGCTGTGCTCGGGGCTGCAACGGATAGTCCAGCATCGTCCCGTGGCCCGAAGCTGGCTCGTTTCTTATCCGTTCCATCGAAGCTCGATGCTGGAGGCACTGCGGACATGTCTCGTGGCGCCCGCACGACTCGTTGCCGCCCCTCACCCTAACCCTCTCCCCGCGCAAGTGCAGGGCAGCGGGGTGAGGGGACGAGTGCGCCGCTCGCGCAGTGCATTCGGGAAAGCAGCACCGGGTCAAAAAGCGTTGGCGAAGTGACAGGGCACGCGCTCTCAGACACCGCCAGCTCACTTCGTCTCCTCGAACAGCTCGCGGCCGATGAGCATGCGGCGGATCTCGCTGGTGCCGGCGCCGATCTCGTAGAGCTTGGCGTCGCGCAGCAGGCGGCCGGTGGGATAATCGTTCATATAGCCGACGCCACCGAGGATCTGGATGGCGTCGAGCGCGAGCTTGGTCGCCTTCTCGGCCGCAAACAGGATCGCTCCCGCCGAATCCTTGCGCGTGGTCTCTCCGCGGTCGCACGACTTCGCGACGGCATAGACATAAGCCTTGGCCGCGTTCATCTCGGTATACATGTCGGCGACCTTGCCCTGGATCAGCTGGAAGGTGCCGATGGGCTGACCGAACTGCTTGCGCTGGTGGATGTAGGGGACGACGACATCCATGGCCGCCTGCATGATGCCGAGGGGGCCGGCTGCGAGCACGGCCCGCTCGTAGTCGAGGCCGGACATCAGGACTTTGACGCCTTTGCCGACGGCGCCCAGCACGTTCTCGGCCGGCACCTCGCAGTCCTCGAACACCAGTTCGCCGGTCGAGGACCCGCGCATGCCGAGCTTGTCGAGCTTCTGCGCGACCTTGAAGCCCTTGAAGCCGGTCTCGACCAGGAACGCGGTGATGCCGCGCGAGCCGGCGCTCGGATCGGTCTTGGCGTAGACGACGATCGTTTGCGCGTCGGGCGAGTTGGTGATCCACATCTTGGTGCCGTTCAGCACGTAGCGGTCGCCCTTCTTGTCGGCGCGCAGCTTCATCGAGACGACGTCGGAGCCCGCGTCCGCCTCGCTCATGGCGAGCGAGCCGACGTGCTCGCCCGAGATCAGTTTGGGCAGGTATTTCTTCTTCTGCGCGTCGGTGCCGTTACGGCGGATCTGGTTGACGCACAAGTTCGAGTGCGCGCCATAGCTCAAGCCGACGGATGCCGAGGCGCGCGACACCTCCTCGACCGCGATGCAGTGCTCCAGATAGCCCAGACCCGAGCCGCCGTACTCCTCCTCGACCGTGATGCCGTGCAGACCGAGGGCGCCCATCTGCGGCCACAGTTCGCGCGGGAAACGGTCCGTCTTGTCGATCTCGGCGGCGATCGGCGCCACCTCGTCGTTGGCGAAGGCGCGCACCGTCTGGCGGATCTGGTCGGCTGTCTCGCCCAGGCCGAAATTGAGCGTCGGGTAGTCGTTGGGGATGGGCATGGCGGACTCCACGGCGATGCATCGGGATGTGCTGACTTGCGTGCCACGAACAAGGCTGGACAATCAAGCCAGTTGCGCCGGCCCATGAGGGTGAGCCGGGGCCCGATCCCGGCTCGATGCCGAAACGAAACGGCGCTTAAACTCTCTTTAAGTGTTGTCCCCCATAGTCGGCTCCAACGAGTGCTGCGTCATCGGTGTGAGTACCGGCGAATCATCAAGGCCGGTCTCAGGGACAAAGGGACTGACTGAAATGACGAAACTTCGCGCTTCCATGGTTCTGGGCGCGGCGCTCCTCGCCGGCAGCGTCGCCACGGCCTCTGCTGCCGATCTGCATCGCGGCAGCATCAAGGACGGCTACGTGCCAGCGGCCCCGATGGCCTCCTCGGGCCCGTCCTGGTACCTCCGCATCGACGGCAGCCACACACGCTTTGACGATCCGGGCATGGTCGAGAACAATGTCTACGACCTCCACAGCACCGCGATCGACAACGCCTGGATGCTCGGCGGCGGCATCGGCCACTACTTCTCCAAGAGCGTCCGCGGCGACATCACGTGGGACCACATGTTCGAGACCGACGCGCGCGGCACCATCGGCCTCGCTCCGGCGCCCTTCCCCGGCGGCACCCGCAACTTCGGCATGAAGAGCGACGTGGTTCTGGCCAACCTCTACTACGACATCGACACGCGCAGCCGCTTCACGCCCTACATCGGCGTCGGCCTCGGCGCGGCACGCAATGTCACCACCACCGGCACTGTGGCCGATATCTGCGGCTGCACCGGCACCATCGCCGGCGACACCCAGTGGTCGGTTGCGGGCGCACTGATGGGCGGCTTCTCGGTCGCCATGCGCGATCGCCTGCACCTCGATGCCGGCTACCGCTACCTCTACCTCGGTGAGGCGCATACCGGTGTGATCACCGGCACCGGCGTCTCCGCCGGCACCAATTCGGGCGACCCGGCGGTGAAGGACATCTGGTCCCACCAGTTCCGCGTCGGCCTGCGCTGGGACATCCGCTGAGACCTTTCGCCGGGCTTGAGCCCGGCGTGACGAGACAGGCGTTCTGGGATCGCAAGGTCCCGGTCGCCGATGAGACAGGCCCGGGCGGCGTCAAGCCCCCGCGGCCGATCGGTCAAGAGTACCCTCGAGGGCCGTTGTCGCCCGAGGACCCAAGTCGTCGATCCCCGAAGAGCGTTGTTGGCGTTGCGTGTCGGCCCCGGTCGGGCCTGCCGGGATAGTCGCCAAGATGCTGGTCCCTCGTGCCGCCCTACCGAGGCCTCTCGGCCGCGAAAGCTACGGTTCGTATCGGTAACAACCGCCTTGCGCCTTCAGGCCGGCGGTGCATTCGAGGGGTCGACAGTCATGTCCAAGACGTATGCAGGCTGGGCTTTGGGCCTTGCCATTCTCGCAGCCGCACCGGCAACGGTCGCCGAGGCTGCCGACTGGAACAACGGCGCGGGCGGCATCAAGGACAGCCGCGCTGCCGGCATCCCGGTTCCCGCACCCGTTCCCGTGATGGAGCATTTCCGCTGGTATCTGCGCGCCGACGTCGGCGGCGGCATCTACGGCGGCAGCAAGGTCTCCGAGCGCGGCATGATCTTCGGCGCGCCGGTGGGTGGTTTCGGTGCACCCGCGCCGTTCGGGACCTCCTCGTCGTGGTTCTCGAGCGAATTCGACACGTTCGGCGTCGGCTCGGTCGGCGTCGGCATGTACATGTCGCCGCGGTTGCGCGGTGACGTGACGATCGACGCGCGGACCGAAAGCGAGGCCAACGGCACCGGCAGCTATTCCTACAACTTCGTCAGCCACACAACGGCGCCGCCGACGGGCACTACTTTTGTCGCTTACGGCAATTACACCGACCGCGCGCTGGTCCGCGATACATCGGTGCTGTTCAATCTCTATTATGATCTCACGGACCGCGGCCGCTTCACGCCTTACGTCGGCGTCGGCGCCGGCTTCGCAAACCGGCACATCGAGCGGACCATCACGTCGACCGAGCAAATCTACGACACCAGTACGTCGCCTGCTGCGTTCGCTGGTACTTCCACGGTGAGCGGCCAGAGCAAGGCGAACGTCGTTGCCCCGGCCGTCGCGCTGACCGCGGGCGCGGCCTACTCGATGCATGCCGGCCTCGTGCTCGATTTCAACTACCGCTACATGTACATCGCCGGCGTCGATGCGTCGACCAAGCTCGACAATGCGACGGAGTCGATCATGAAGATCGGCGGGACGCACGAGCATGCGCTGCGCGCCGGCCTTCGTCTGAACGTCTGGTGATCCGGCCCGCCACCCTACGACGTGGAGAGAGGCAGTCCTTCGGGGCTGCCTCTTGGTCTTGGCGGCTCCTTCCCGGCTCACGGGACCACGACGCGATCGCCCGCGCGCAAGTGCGACAGCAGGTGCAGCAGATCTCGACGCGACAGCGCGATGCACCCAGCCGTCGGTTGCCGGTCGGGGCGTGCGAGATGCATGAAGATGGCACTGCCGCGGCCCCGGATGCGCGGGCGGTCGTTGTAGCCGAGCACGACGATCACGTCGTAGAGATCGTCCACTCGCGCGAGATGCTCGGCGCTGGCTGGATAGGGATGGCGGACCCGCCGGTTGTAATTCCGGTCGGCGGCCTCGTCGCACCAGCCGTCGTCCTTGCGGATCGCGCGAACAGCTACGTGCGTGCGCGGCGGCAGGCCACGGTCAGCCCGGTACAGGACCTCGCGCACGGACCACCGGCCAACCGGCGTCGCCTCGTCGCCCTCGCGCTTCATGGCCCGGCAGCCGGACCGGCCGACGACACAAGGGTACGAGCGGCCGGCAAGCTCCAGATTGCCGGTCCTGGCGGCCGCCGATCGCCGCCGCAGAACGAGGGTTCTCGGCCGGCCGCCGATGTGGTCGGATCGTGCATTTGCCATGACCGGCGCAGCCCTTCGTATAGTCCGCGACAACACTATTTCATTCCCGTTGGGAGTGGTAGGGTTGGCCTCCCAACCTCAGAGGGACATGTCTGTCCATGAGCTCAGCTCGAACCATTCTGCTCGTCGATGATGACCAGGATCTGCGCGAATCGCTCAAAGATCAGCTGGCGCTGCACGACGAGTTCACCATCCTGACCGCTGGCACGGCGACGCAGGGCGTCGAAGTCGCCAAGAAGGAGCGGCTCGATCTCGTCATCCTCGATGTCGGGCTGCCCGACATGGACGGCCGGGAGGCGTGCAAGATCCTGCGCAAGTCGGGGTTCAAGAGCCCGATCATCATGCTGACAGGCAATGTCGCCGACAGCGACGTGATCCTGGGCCTCGATGCCGGCGCCAACGACTACATCACCAAACCGTTCAAGTTCGCGGTTCTGCTCGCCCGCATCCGCGCGCAGTTGCGCCAGCACGAGCAGAGCGAGGACGCCGTCTTCACGATCGGGCATTACACGTTCAAGCCGGCCTCGAAGATCCTGGTCGACGAGAAGGGCACCAAAGTTCGCCTGACGGAGAAGGAAACCTCGATCCTCAAGTATCTTTATCGCACGGGCGAGAAGGTGGTGACGCGCGACGTGCTGCTGCACGAGGTGTGGGGCTACAATGCGGGCGTGACGACGCATACGCTCGAGACGCACATCTACCGCCTGCGCCAGAAGATCGAGAAGGATCCCTCCAACGCCGAGCTGCTCATCACCGAGATGGGCGGCTACAAGCTGGTTCCCTGAGTGTGACAAGGCAGGTGGCGGGACTGCACCGGGATATGCCGGATTTCGACAGCGTGGTGATCGGCGGCGGACTCGTCGGTGCGGCGATCGCCTGGGGCCTCGTGCGGGCGGGCGAGCGGGTCGCGATCCTCGACGAGGGCGACACGGCGGTGCGTGCCTCGCGTGCCAATTTTGCGCTGGTGTGGGTGCAGAGCAAGGGCCTCGGGATGCCCGAGTATGCGGCGTGGACCGTCGCCTCCTCGAAGGCGTGGCCCGAGTTCTCGCGCGAACTTGCCGCTGAAACCGGCCTCGATGTGTCGCTGCAGCAGCCGGGCGGCTTCAGCCTGTGCCTGAGCGAACCGGAGCTCGAGGCGCGCCGAACGATCATCCAGCGGTTCCACAATCAAGGATCCCTCGCACTGACGGGCATGCAGATGGTCGATCGCGCGACAATCGAGCGCGCGATGCCACAGATCGGGCCGGACGTCGTGGGGGGAAGCTATTGCCCGCTCGATGGACACGTCAATTCGCTCCGCCTCTTTCGCGCGTTGCACACGTCGCTGAAAGCGCGCGGCGCCACCTACCTGCCGAGCCACGAGGCGACCTCGATCGCGCGCACCGGCGGCGCCTATGAGATCGCGACGGAGCCCGGCGTGCGCGTTCGCGGCGGCAAGGTGATCCTGGCGGCGGGCAATGCCAACCAGGCGCTCGGGGCGATGGTCGGCCTCAACGTGCCGATGCGGCCTGAGCGCGGGCAGATCGTCGTGACCGAGCGCGTGACGCCGTTCCTCAAACACCCCGTCGTGACGCTGCGCCAGACCGACGAGGGCACGGTGATGATCGGCGACAGCCGCGAAGAGGGCACCGATCCCGCCGGCATGACGACGCAGATCAACGCGGTGATGGCGTCGCGTGCTGTGCGCATGTTCCCGTTGTTGGCCAAAGTCAACGTCGTGCGCACGTGGCGCGGCATCCGGGTGATGCCAGCTGACGGCTTCCCGATCTACGAGCAGTCGCCGACGCATCCCGGCGCGTTCGTGGTCACCTGCCATTCCGGCGTGACGCTGGCGGCGATCCATGGCCTCCGGCTGGCGCCGATGATCGCGAAGGGGCGGCTCGAGCCCGAGGTGGCGGCGTTCGGCACGGGGCGGTTTGTTGGGACGCAGATGGCGTGATGGCGTGATGCGGCCCGAGGTGATGCGGGCCGAGGTTGCCGCGCGGACAGGTCGAGCCTACATTGCGAGTGGACCAGTCAACGGAATTTGCCATGCCTCGCCTCGATCGGATCACGCAGCGCCCGGACATGATGGGCGGCAAGGCCTGCATCCGCGGCATGCGGGTGACAGTTGGCATGGTCGTCGGCCAGATTGGTGCAGGCCGCAGCATCGAACAGCTACTCGCCGATTTCCCCTATCTCGAGCGCGCGGATATCCTGCAGGCCTTGCAGTACGCTGCCTGGCTCGCCGAGCAGCGCGAGATCGAGCTTAGCTGAGCGATGAAGCTGGTCATCGACATGAACCTATCGCCCCGATGGGTTGCGTTCCTCATCGGCGCCGGGTTCGGGGCAACTCATTGGTCCGATATTGGAGCTGTCGATGCGACCGACCCGGTCATCATGGGTTATGCCAGGGCGCACGACTTCGTCGTTCTGACGCAGGATCTCGACTTTGGAGCCATACTGGCAGCGACAAATGGCGATAAGCCAAGCGTCGTCCAGATCCGAGCGGGCGACACGTCTCCTGAAGCGATTGGAACCGCGCTGGTCGAGGCGCTGCAAAAAGCGCACAGAGAAATAATGGACGGAGCCCTATTGACGATCGATCCAGGCCGCTCGCCGCCGTCACTTCACGCGGGACCAGCTCACCGTCTTGCAGATGATCACGGCGGTGCAGCCCGAGAGGTCGATCTGGTCCTTGCTCTTGACCGTGATGGTGCCCGCGTACTGGCCGCCGTCGGCACGATTGTAGAGCTGGCCCTGCCAGGACGTGGCGCCCGACTTCTTCGCCCCCTGCATGATGACGAGGCCGACGATCGGGCGTGATTTCTTGGCAGCGTCCGGGTTCTTGTCGTCGGTCTTCTGGCCGTCGGTGACCTTGGCGATCTTGGCGCACAGGTCGCTGCCGCACTTGTAGATGTCGACATGGCTGCCATTCTCGGGATGGCGCCAGGTGCCGAAGGCGTCGTCGGCGGACTGGGCCATGACAAGCGGGGCCAGAACAGCTGTGGTGGTGAGAGCACTGGCGAACGCCAGCGCCAAAACGATACGACGTGACATGATGAGCTTCCCGACGCCAACTCCATCCTAAAGTCATTGTCCCATGGGACGGAGGCCCGATCCAGTCAGGCGACGGGCTTTATGGGAGAATCTTTTTTTCCTCAAAGCGCGGACGGGATTGACTGCGCGGCCGGTCACCTCAGACTATCGGACAGACATTGGAGGCAGGTATGGCGACGAAGGCAACGGCCGGCAAAAGAGCCAAGAAGGTGCATGACATGGGCGGCGACCCGGCCGGTCCCGTCGATCATCACGAGCATACGCCGACGCTCAGCGAGCGGCGCGTCGATGCGATGATGATGCTGTTGCGCGCCAAGCCGCGCAGCTACTGGGTCACCGACGAGATGCGGCGGACGATCGAGAGCCTGACGCCGGACACCTACAACGCAGCCGGCTACTACGAGAAGTGGGCGCGCGCGATGCGGGGCCTGCTGATCGAGAAGGGCGTGGTGACGGAGGCCGAGATTGCGGCCAAGCTGAAAGCGGTGAAGGCGCGGTACAAGGCGTCGTCGGGCGCAGCAAAGGCAAAGCCGAAAGCGGCCAAGAAAGCGGTCCCAGCGAAGAAGACTGCAAAGAAGGGGGCAGCGTCATGAGCCAACGTCTGAGGCCCGGGGCAACCATCAAGATCAAGACGGGAACCCCGCCCGGGCACGTGCGCACGCCAACCTACCTCAAAGGTAAGCGCGGCGTCGTGGTGCGCGACTGGGGCGCCTGGCCCAATCCGGAGGAGCTGGCCTATGGCAAGAACGGCCTGCCGAAGAAGATCAACTATTGGGTGCAGTTCCGGATGGACGAAATCTGGGGCGGCAAGGGCGACTACGGCCCCAACGACACGATCTGCGTCGAGATCTACGAGCACTGGCTCGAGCCCACGGAAGGAGCCTCGCGATGAGTACGCACGGAACCAAGCACGGCGGCGGCCAGGGCCACCATCACGATCATCACCATCACGACGATCATGATCACGATCATGCGGACGGCCACGATCATGCCCATGACGAGCGCTCGTTCCAGCCCGACATCAAGGAGCCGAGCGAGGAGTGGGAGTTTCTCGAAGTCGCGATCCGCGAGTTGCTGATCGAGAAGAAGGTCATCACCGCGCGCGAGGTGGCCGACAAGATCGAGGAGTGGGACGGCCGGACACCGGAGCATGGCGCAAAGATCGTCGCCCGTGCCTGGACGGATGCGGCCTTCAAGAAGCGCCTGCTCGCCGACGGCAACAAGGCGGTCGCCGAGATGGACTATGCGTTGCCGGGTTTGAAGCTCGTGGTGCTCGAGAACTCTGAGGACGTGCATCACATGATCGTGTGCACGCTCTGCTCCTGCTATCCGCGCACGATCCTTGGTTTGCCGCCGCTCTGGTACAAGTCGAAGGACTACCGGTCCCGCGCCGTGCGCGAGCCGCGCAAGGTACTCGCTGAGTTCGGCACCAGCATACCGCGCGAAAAGGAAGTGCGCGTGGTCGATTCGACCGCCGACTGCCGCTTCCTGGTCCTGCCCGAGCGCCCCGCCGGAACCAAAGGCTGGAGCGCCGACAAGCTTGCCAAGCTCGTGACGCGGGACTCGATGATCGGCACCGCCGTCGCCCTGCCGGCGAGCGGGGCACGCACGTAGGGCGCAATAGTCCGCCATGCACCAGGCAGTCGCGTTTGGCACAACAGTCCTGCGGACGTATTGCGCCGGCCGCAAGTGAATCGTTAAAAAGCGTGTACCTATCCGGTGCAATACGGTGCCAAGTTGCGCCTATTGCACCCTACGGAGCATCGACATGATGCCGCTGACTTCTCGGACTTACGACGTTGCCGATTTCGCCGCGGCGCAGGAGATGTTTCACTCGAACGGCTGGACCGACGGGCTGCCCGTGGTGCCGCCGACAGCCAAGGCCGTCACCGCGATGCTCGACTGGGCCGGCATGCCGGGAGACCAGCTGATCGGCATCGAGCCGGTGCGGGCGATGCCGGTGACGGCGGAGAAACTTGCGGTCAACGCGGTGATGGCCGGCTGTTTGGCCGTGCATTTCCCGGCCGTCGTGGCCGCGTGGGCTGGCATGTTGCGCGAGGAGTTCCTGCTGCACGGCACCACGTCGAGCACTGGCGGATGCGCCGTCCTCGTCGTGCTCAACGGGCCGATCCGGCAGGAGATCGGCGCATCGGGTGGCTTCAATGCGCTCGCCAACAGCGACCGCGCGACGTCGGCGATCGGTCGCGCCATCCGGCTCGGGCTGATCAACATCCTCGACGTGCGCCCGGGCGGCATCGACCGCTCGACCTTCGGGCATCCCGGAAAGTTCAGCTTTTGCATCGCGGAAGCGGAGGAAGAGCTCGGATCCTGGCTACCGCTGTCGCAGACGCGCGGCATTCCCGCCGGGCTCTCGGCGGTCACGGTGATGGCCGCGCAGGCGCCGCGCCAGATCATGAACGAGTGGACTACGGACCCGAAAGAGATCCTGGAGACGTTCGCGGCCGAGATGCGCGCCAATCAGCGGCACTATTCGATCTATCCCGGCAACTACGCGATCGTGATCGGGCGGCAGCTACGCGAGCATCTGCAGGCGGCCGGATGGTCGAAGGCCGACGTGCAGCGCTTCGTGTTCGAGCGCGCGCGGATCAAGCGGAAGGAGTGGGCCGAGGTCGGCAAGGGCGCCGTGGTGCGCGACCGCGGCGAAAGCGAGTATGCAGCGCTCGACTCACCCGAGCATCTACTGGTCATCGCAGCCGGCGGACCAGCGGGCGGTTTCGGCGCAATCATTCCACCCTGGCTCGGGCACAAGACCAAGGCGGTGACGATGGCGGTCGATGCATGCGTCGACTGCGGGTAGTTTCCTCTTGCGCCTTCAGCTGCCCACCAGCAGCCGATCACCCGCTGATCAATTCGAGAATCCCGGTAAACGATGAAAAAACGCTCGCTCTGGGCCGGCTCCGCGAATCCGTGGGGGAACGGCG
>JANOJW010000738.1:0-2580 GCA_031418955.1 Hyphomicrobiales bacterium
CTGGCGCGACCGGCTTGTCGACCGCTGCCTGCTTGTCGGCGGCGGGCGCCGCCGGATTGATGATCGTCACGGCCGGTGTAGGCTGCGCAACGGGCGCGGCCTCGGCAGCCTTAGCTGGTTCGCCCTGCTTCGCGAGTGCAGCGGCCCCCAGGCCCAGACGCTTCGTTGGGCCCTCAGCCTTGCTCTCCTCGAGAGCCTGGCGCGCCATCTCGCGGCCCTTGGCCCGCTCGGCGCGTGCGTCCGCCACCGCTTTCGGCTTCTCGCCGCGCGCCTCGGCCACGAGCTCGGGATTGGGATCAGCCTTGCCGCAGAACTCGCCCTCGAAGCGCTTGGTGTGCGTCGCCAGCGCTTCGGCATATGAGCCTGCCGCTGCCCACCGTTGTGCCAGATGGTTGTAGGTGACCGGCCCTTTGGCCGTCGCCTGCATCTGCTTGACCAGCCACTGCTGCGTTGACCGCGTGCGTTCGGCGACCGGGTTCTCGATGGTCTCGCCCGAGTACATCAGTACGTGTTGCAGATGCGCGCGCACGCCGGTCGCGACATCCTTGAAGCTCTCGCCCTGCTGGCCGCGGCCGGTGGCGCCGAGGCCGGCGAAATTATTCTGCGAGGGCTTCACGTCGCCGCTGCGCGCACCCTCGCGCTTGTAGGTGAGATACCCCGTCTCGATGGCCATCTGGTAGAACGCGATGTCCCAGCGCAGTCCCAGTTCCTCGCCGACCCGCATGTAGTCGACCGCGATCTTCTCGAAGCTCGCATCCAGGCTCTGATTGCGCGAGCGGATGAACGCCATCAGCCGCCCCGGCGTCACGCAGTCGGGGACGGCATTGCGTTCGGACGCTTTGATCGCTGGAAGTTCCGCCGCGACGGCACCCGTCGGCATGGCGAGAGAAGTAGCAATAGCAACGGCCAACGCGACTCTAACGTGCATCTTGTCACCCAACATGGCTGCGTACGCTGCGCTCGAAACTCGCGCCTGTGGTAATGATGGTTATTAGGCGCTTATCGTTAACGGGCGGTTACCGGACCGCGAACGTCCCCACTGGCGTCATGCCTCGCCGATGTTTGGGGCGCGAGTAGGGGCAGAGCGGGGAGGAAATGTGGCGAGAACCGCTTTATCCTACCGGCCGCGCGTGATCGCCACGCCGACCGATCGGCAGCCAGGCAGGATGTCCGGCTTCTCGACGGTGATCCGGGCCTCGAGCACGCGGGCATCGACGAGGCAGGCCTCGGCGATACGCTCGGCCAGCGTCTCGATCAGCTGGAAATGGCGGCTGTCGATGATCTGCCGCACGGACGCGACGATGCGGGCATAATCCACCACGGCGTCGAGCTTTTCGGCCACCCCGTCATAGTCGTCGATGACGTCGAGCTCGACGGAGACGACGATGCGCTGCTCGTAGCGCTTTTCCACCTCGAAGATGCCGACGCTTGCCATCAGTTCGAGGTCGCGCACGAACACGCGGCGCGGCGGGCGGGACCCGCTAGGCGACTTCGTCGTCATGCCGTCGTGGTGGTCGTCGTCCATGGCGCTCACGGCCGCTGCAGTGTCACGTCGGGCGTTTCCCAGGCGAGATGCTGGCCGCCGTCGAGCGCGATCATCTGGCCGGTCATCGAGGGGGCGTCAAGGATGAAGCGGACGGCCGTCGCGATCTCCTCAGGGTTGGTCGCGCGGCCGAGGATCGTCGCCCGCGCCTCGGCGGCGAACTCGGCATCGGACTGGTGGATGCTCTTCAAGACCGGTCCGGGCCCCACCGCATTGACGCGGATGCGCGGCGCCAGCGCTTGCGCCAGCGTCTGCGTCACCGCCCATAGGCCAGCCTTCGTCGCCGTGTAGGAAAAGTACTGGGGCGTCAGCCGCCACACGCGCTGATCGACGATGTTGACGATGTTGCCAGCCGCTCCCGCCGGCAGCGCCGCGGCCATCGCCTTCGAGAGCAGCACTGGCGCACGCAGGTTCACCGCCTGCTGCAGGTCCCAGGTCGCCGGATCGAGCGTCTCGATGCGGTCGTCGAGAAAAATCGAGGCGCTATTGACGAGGCACGTGACGGGCCCGAGCGCTCGTGCGCAGTGCCCGATCAGCCCCTCGGTCGCCACGCGGTCGGCGAGATCAGCCTGCACGGCCACCGCCTGTCCGCCGCCAGCCTCGATCGCCGCCACCACCTCGCGAGCCTCCGCGTCCGAGGTTCCGTAATGCACCCCGACCCGCCAGCCGTCACGCCCGAGCGCCATCGCAATGGCGCGGCCGATGCGGCGGCCGGCACCCGTCACTAGCGCGACGCCGCACGAAGTCGAGAGGGTGGGCGTCGATGCGGCCATGGCGAATCGTATCCGGGCGCTGTGTTCGGCCGACCAGCATAGCATGCCGCAGCCTCTGGGATGGAGCCGCTCGATTGCCCGAGTTCGGCACGCCAAGCCCGGCCCCCAGCCGGTGGTGTTTGCAGCCGGCGTGTGCCGCTCCGGGATGCGCGCTCAGCACATCTTCACCATGTCTCTTTACGGCACCGGAACGCATCCGTGGGACTATGATCCAGACGGTCGCGACAAGACGGCCGCTCGGGAGTTAACGGGACCCAAGCCCGG
>JANOJW010000739.1:0-1975 GCA_031418955.1 Hyphomicrobiales bacterium
AGAAGGGGAGCATTCGAGACGACTCCGTCAACGCAATGCAGCTTGGGCAATCCGCGATCGGCGAAAAAGTACAAGTGAAACATCTGATGGCGCTGCCGGCCTACGACCAGTGCATCAAGGCCTCCCACATCTTCAACCTGCTCGACGCCCGCGGCGTGATCTCCGTCACCCAGCGGCAGAGCTATATCCTGCGCGTCCGCGAGCTGGTGAAAGCCTGCTGCGCCGCCTGGCTCGCGACGGAAGCAGGCGGAGCAGAATAAGGTGCGGAGGGAGCAGACCAAAGAGTGCGCAGGGGCGTGAAGATCGTGCACGTCGGAGCCTGCGGAGATACTTGCCGCCTCAATACGCCCGCTTCAGTCCCTTCAGCATCGGGAAGTGCTTCACGTTGAGCGTCGCGAGCTTCAGCTCGTGATGCTCCGCCACGGCGGCGATGAGCGCGTCCATGTCGTCCAACCCGTGCGACGGACCGAAGTGCTTCATGAACTGGCCGGCCCGGCGCCAGATGTCCAGGTCGTCGACTTTGACCAGGCGCAGCGACCCGAAGACGCGCTCGCCTTCCTTTTCGTCCGGCCGCGATAGGAAGCCAGCGTGCAATTCCGCGAGAGTCATCGGCGATACGAACGGACTTCTCGACTGAGCCTCGACAAACGCAAGAGCGCGTGCATTTGCCCGAAGCACGTCGATCACGACACTACTGTCGAGCAGCACGCTCATTCAGCGTCTCGCCGATCCCAATTCCGTTCGCGGCGGGCCTTTGAGGTGATTGCCCGGCGGCGGCGATTGTCCTCGATACGATCGGCGAGGTCGTCGAATCGACCGGGCTTGATGGCTTCGACAGCGGCGCGAAACGTCTTGCGCCAATCCTGATTTTCGCCTTCGATCTCCGCAACGACGTGATCGACACCCTTCCGGATCAGGTCGGCCTCGGACACGCCGCGTGCAACCGCTGCCAGCTTCAAGCGGCGGCTCGCCTCTCGATCGATGAAGAACTGCTTGCGGATCATGGTCATGGCCACTCCTACACATATGATATGTGTAGACTTGCACGACGTCAATTGCAGGCTCGATACGCCGGCTTCAGGCGCTTGAGCATCGGGAAATGCTTCAAACTCGAGCGTGACGAGGCGCAACTCATGATGACAGCTTGACGCGGCGACGCTGGCGAGAGATTTAGGCGCCAGATCAACCCGACACTCCAAGGACTCCCTCCATGGCCGCCGCCAACGCCACCGCCGACAAGTATGCGAAGAAGAAGCCGTTCGAGCCGAGCCCGCGACAGAAGCGCCGCATTGCGGAAAAGTTGAGCAAGTCCGTGCGCCGCAAGCGCAACGCACGGCATGGGTGATCCCGTTCGGCGCGGCTCTGTACCACGGTGCCTGGCTGAAGCCAGGCACCTGCTGCGGCGCTAGCGTCCCGGCAGGCGCGCGCGGCCCGTATCGCCACGCTCGGCGCGTTCGATGAAGGTCGCGGTGCGCCCCGCACACTCCGCCGCGTGCGAGAATGGCAGGCCGTGGCGCGCGCCCGGGAACATCGCGAGTTCGGCCTGGGGCACCGCTTCCATCAGCTCGACCGCCAAGCGCGCAGGGACAAACGGGCTGCGGTCCGGCATCAGGATCAGCAGCGGACACTTGAGCTTCGGCAGCTCGGCCGTGAGGTCGGCCGCCGCCAACATCTCGCCAAGGCCGACCGTGACGTGCTCCGCCGACTTGTCCTGCTCGCCCTCGAACCACGAACGTTGCGCCTCGTTGAGCGTGCCCTGGACGAAGCGGCGCTCCATCTGGGTGCGGCTCCAGGCGCGAACGCCGGCCTTGCGGAACTCGTCGCGCCAGGCCTTCACGTGCTGGATGCCGGCCCCCTTGTAAGCGGTGTTCGACACGGTCGCCGAGGCGATTTTGTCGGGATGGCGGATGGCGGCGAGCAGCACGACGGTGCCGCCAAGCGATTCACCGACGAGATGCACCGGCCCGCTGCCGGC
>JANOJW010000740.1:0-4936 GCA_031418955.1 Hyphomicrobiales bacterium
GGCGCATCGACATCCTCGTCAACAACGCCGGCGCCTCGAGACCGCTGCAGGGCGAGGAAAGCGAGGAATTCTGGGAGGAGGCGCACGCGCTGAACTTCTCCGCCGCACGCCGCATCGCCGCGCCGATCGTGCCGGTCATGATGGCAGCGGGCTATGGCCGCATCATCAACGTGACGGGCGCGCTCTATGGCCGGGCGATCAACGGCGCGGGCGCAGCGAAGGCGTCGCTGCTCGTGTGGTCACGCGCCAAGGCGTTCGAGCTCGCCCCGCACGGCATCACGGTCAATTGCGTGGCCCCTGGCCGCATCGAGAGCGTGCAGATCATGGAACGACTGCATCCGACCGAAGAGTCGCGCCAAGCCTTCATCCGCGACAACATCCCCATGGGCCGGTTCGGCAAGCCGCACGAGTTCGCGGGGCTCGTGACGTTCCTCGCATCCCCGCTCGCCGGCTATATCAGTGGCGCGAGCATTCCCGTCGACGGCGGCGCGGTACGGATCGCGGTGTGATCAGGTGGTCCCGTGCGCAGTTCGGGCGCCGCCGCTCCTCGCGACCAGCATGTGATGGGCCGCGACCTGGATGGCGAGGCAGTAGTCCTCCGCAGTCTTGAGGCGCTTCTCGCACGTGACGACGAACACATGGCCGTCGTCGCGGATGTGCATCACGTGGGCGTGGGTGAGATCGACGGCGCCGGGCGCGAGGGTCGGCTTAGTGCCGATGGCGTCCTTGGCGAAATCGACGAGCGTGCCAAGCCCTGTGGTGATCATCTGGGCCTGACCCCAGCCGATGGCGCCTGGTTTCAGCAATACCAGCATCTTGCCCAGGTGCCCGCTCTGGCGGATGTGCTCGACCTCCCAGCGCACGCCGGGTGTCAGTGCGAGCAGACCCAGCGCGTTGCCGCTGGCGATCTCGGCGCCGTGCTGCTCGGGGGTGCCCGGTGCGATGCCCGCAACCAGCACGATCAGGCGGGACTGATCGATCAACTGCAGTACCGGCGTTTTCCAGTTCTCGTCGGCGAAGCGCGCGCGCGCGGCGCCAAGATCGGGAAGCTCGTCACGCGGATTACCGACGGCAACCAGAGGGCCGATGCGTGCGAGCTCCGGCGCGACGGCCTCTTCGAAGCGAGCTGCGACGAGTTCGGTCGACGTGCCGCCACGTGTAGGCCGCTGCTCGACCCGATAGATCGGCGCCTCGTCGTCCAGAAATGAGCGGATCATCAGGCACGGCCGTCGCGTGTCCTGTGTCAGCACCTCGTGCGCGCGGAGCGCGAGCGCCTGGCGCCGCATCTGCCAGAATACGGAGCCGTAGTGCGTGCCAATGATGAGTGAGGAGATGCCGAATAGCACCCACCAGAAGGGCAGGCCGAGGACCTTGAACTCGCTTGATCCGGCAAACATCTGCTTGAACAAGGTGGCTGTGTCGGGACCACCGGGCGTTGTCGAGATGAAGTAGAATGCCGAACCGAAAATCACTGTCGAGGTGATCGCAACCAAGGCGGCCACACGCAGGAAATCGACGAGCGTGCTGCCAGCGAAGCGCCCACGATGCTCGCGGTAGAGTTCCTGCTTGTCACGGCCGATCTCGTACTTGGTGAGATCGAGCGTGTGGCGCTCGGCTGAGGTTGCCGCGAGCCTTGCATGCAGCGCCTCGCAATCGGGCTGCAGCCGCTCGGCGCTGTCGGCTTCGGCAATATCGATGACAGTAACTTTGGCGGGTCCGGACATGCTGGTCACCGGTCGAAATGAATGATCGCAATGCTGCGCCAGCCCCTGAGCACGCGCAATGTTTGTCGCAAAACTCGGTGAAAGGATGGCGATGCACGACTTCCCTCGGGTGGGTCAACGGGCGTACGCTCGCGCGCCGGGATAGGCGAGGGGCCATGCGGGCGGGATCGACTCAACGGGCAGTCTCAGGCGGGCTTGCAGCACTTGTGCTGATGCTTGCGACAGCAAACGCAGCCGAGGCGCAATCGCCGGATCAACTGGGCTGCGGCCTCGAGCCCGGTCCTTCGCGGGCCGTCGCGCGTGTGATCGACGCAGCGACCGTGGTGCTGGATGACCGCAGCGAGGTGCGCCTCCAGGGGCTCGTCGTGCCGAGCAGCGCGGACGCTGGCGCCGTGTCCGGTTCCTGGCCGCCTGAAGCGGCGGCGCGGGCGGCGCTCGAGCGCCTCGTCGGCGGGCGCACGGTGGCGCTCGCCTTCGCCGGGCCACGCACCGACAGGTGGGGGCGCATTCTGGCCCATCTCTTCGTCGACGATGGCTCAGCGCAGAGCTGGGTACAGGGGCGATTGGTCGAGGCCGGTCATGCGCGAGTGTTCGCACCGCCCGGCGGGGAGGCTTGCGTCGAAGCGCTCATCGAGCGGGAGGCGGCGGCGCGCCAGGCAGATCGGGGCCTGTGGGCCAATGCCGCCTATCACGTTCGTCCAGCCGACCGGCCGAGTGAACTCGCGCGCTACGTGGGCACGTTCCAGCTGGTGCGGGGACGCATCGAGCAAGCCGTCGGATCACGCACGCCGATCCTGCGGTTTGCCAGTGCCGAAGTACCCTCGATCGCGGGCCGCGAGCGTGGGTTCCGCGCGGTGATCCGCCAACCGGGCGCCATCGCGGCATTCGGTGCGCCGCGCGCCCTCGTCGGCCGCGACGTTCTGGTGCGCGGCTGGGTCGAGGCGCGCAGCGGACCCGAGATCGAGGTGGTCTCTTCCGGACAGGTGGTCGTGGAGGGCTCAGCGGTCCCACGAGCCCGGCGGCGCTCGGGTGCGGCTCCTGCAAAAGACGGGCGCCCGGCGGAGCCTCCACCGGGCGCTCAGAAATGACGGTTTGGCGGCCGCAAGCTCGGCGGTTGCCTCAGGCCGCCTTCGCGTCCTCGGCTTCGGCTTCGGCCTGAGCGGCGTCCTCCTCGGCCTGACGGCGGCCCTTGGCGCTCTTGGAGAGCACCTCGGTGATGCGCTGCATAGCCGTGCGTTCGTCACACTTGTCGACGGCGGCGATCTCGCGCGACATCCGGTCGAGCGCGGCCTCGTAGAGCTGGCGCTCCGAATACGACTGCTCGGGTTGCGCCTCGGAGCGATAGAGGTCGCGAACCACCTCGGCGATCGATACGAGGTCGCCGGAGTTGATCTTCGCCTCGTACTCCTGGGCGCGGCGGCTCCACATGGTGCGCTTGACGCGCGCTTTGCCCTTCAAGGTCTCCATTGCCTTCCTGACGATGCCGTCCTCGGCGAGCTTGCGCATGCCGACGCTGGCGAGTTTGGAAGTCGGAACGCGCAACGTCATCTTGTCCTTCTCGAACTGGATGACGAACAGCTCGAGCGTGATGCCCGCGATCTCCTGTTCCTCGATGCCGATGATCCGGCCGACGCCGTGCGCGGGATAGACCACCGACTCGCTGGTCTTGAAGCCGTGGCGCGAGAGCACCGGCTTCTTGGCGGCGCCATCTCCAGCTGCAGGGGCGGCTGCGGTGGCGACTGGCGACTTTCCAGGCACAGCCGGCGCCGTCAGCTTTGGAGCTGCAGGCTTCGCGACCGCAGCCGGCATCGCGCGAACCGGCTGCTGAGCTGGATGTGCCGGGCGAGCAGCCACGGCTGCTGAAGGCACCGCGGCCTTCGGCATCGGAGCATTGGTCTTCGGTATCTCGACAGTGGCTTTGGGCAACGGGGGTGCGGCCTTTGCAACGGCTGGCTTGAGCGCCGCCGCGGGAGGCGTCACCACGGGCTTCACGACTGGCACCACAGCCGCGGGCGCAGCCT
The DNA here is from genome assembly GCA_031418955.1 of Hyphomicrobiales bacterium. Classification (GTDB taxonomy): domain Bacteria; phylum Pseudomonadota; class Alphaproteobacteria; order Rhizobiales; family Hyphomicrobiaceae. The sequence goes on from JANOJW010000740.1 coordinate 3,746, forward strand.
TCTTAGCCACCGGAGCGACTTGAACGGGGCGCTTGGCGGGCTCCGACTTGATGATCTTTGGTTTGACAATCTGGGTCTTGGCAATGGTGGCTTCAGCGGGCTTCTTCTTGGCGACGGCTGCGGTGCTCACTTTGATCGGGGCCTTGTTTTTGCTGACTGGAGACTTGCCGGCTGCGGCCGACTTGGCCGGAATTGGTTTCTTTGCGGTTTTCAGAGTCGGTTTGGTTGTGGCGGCTTTGCTGGCTTTCGGGGGAGTGGCGTTTTTTGGGGGCGTCTTTTTCTTTTGAGCCATTGGGTCACTCCATCCGGTCACTGTTTGCTCCGGAGTTCCGGAGCCTTACTCGAATCAGGCGGCCGATCTAAGGCCGCAGCGAAACGCACGGGCAACTCGCATCGCCGCGCGCATGGGTCTTTGCATCAAGAGTTCGAATTGCCCCGCGAACTCTCGACATCACGTCGGTGAAGTTTGGGGCCAAAGCGCACGGCCGGTGGCGTGGCAATCTCCTGCGTGGGATCGCCTGATATCTTCGAACGCATCACCGGACATCACGGCGTACTGCGGTACGCCGTCTCGTGCTTGAAGCCTCACGTCACTGAAAAGCACAGTAACACAATATTCACCGGAAATGAAGGACCAACCTGCAGCTAAAGTCAGGTCGAGCCTCAAAAATTGTTAACCCGAATGGTTGCAGTGCAATCTCAATCATCGATAATGCAGGTGAACGAGGCACTTCCATCGCACACGCAGCATCGGCAACGCGGGTCGTGGCCGCCCGCCGCGGCGTTGCAGGATCAGGCGCCCTCACCCGGCTTGTCGGAGAAGTATTTCTCGAATTTCTCTTTTTCATCCCGGTACTTATCAGCGTCCGGTGGCGCCGCTTTCTTTGCCGCGATGTTGGGCCACTGCTCGGCGAACTCGCGGTTCATCGTGACCCAGCGGTCGGTCCCGGGTTCGGTGTCGGGTTTGATCGCTTCGACCGGGCATTCCGGCTCGCAGACCCCGCAGTCGATGCACTCGTCAGGGTGAATGACGAGCATGTTCTCGCCTTCATAGAAGCAATCGACGGGACAGACCTCGACGCAGTCGGTGAACTTGCACTTGATGCAATTCTCGTTGACGATGTACGTCATAGGCGGAAGTCCTTGGGAAGCGCGCACCGCGGAGGCCATCTAGGAGGCGTCGCCGGCCGG
>JANOJW010000741.1:0-2375 GCA_031418955.1 Hyphomicrobiales bacterium
AGGAACCTGTCATCGTACAGACGAAGAAACCCGGCACTGCCGGTTCCAAGGCCCGTCGATTCACGGCGAAAATGGGCTCGATAGTACGGCGACCGGATCAGATCGCTCAGGTAGTCCATGTGCAATGGACATCTCGCTTCGAACACCGAGTAGTCAGGACTGACAAGCCCATTGAGGCGAGAATGAAATAGCAGGCCATTGTTGGCCTGCATCCGGTTGACAACGAGCTCGCCTATCCGGACCAACTTGAATCCAGCCGTTGTGACTCCTTGCGGCGGCCGAGAGAAGTGATCCGCGTATACGACGACCCCATGATCACGTCGCAACGAGAGCAGCGTCTCCGTGCCCGTCGTAGATCGACGGTCGACAGGCCGCAGGAGGCGTTTCAAACGCATCATCTCCCAATGCGCAGGCACTTCGCCTAGCCAAGGCAATCCAGAGTGCTTGTACTCCGCGTACGGCTTGAGGTCGGCAATCACGGCTGGCCTTCTGAGCTGGGGAGTCGTCTGGCGGCCTGCTCTCGCGCGTGCTCGATGGCCTGGTGCAGCCGGGCGCGGAGCAGCGGCAACGGCGGCAACTCCGTGAGGTACTCGCTCACGCGGATGGACTTGGCATCGAGCTGAAACAGCTCCACCTGCTCGGCATCGGCGGAGGCGCACAGGATGAGTCCGATCGGGGCTTCCTCGCCGGGAGCGCGCTCGTGTTTGTCCAGCCAGCGCAGGTACAGCTCCATCTGGCCCACATGGGCGGGCTGGAAAGACTCCAGTTTCAATTCGACGGCAATCAACCGGCGCAGGTGGCGGTGGAAGAAGAGCAGGTCGAGATGGAAATCGTCCTTGCCAACGCTCATGCGCTTCTGTCGCGCGACGAACGTGAAGCCCGTGCCCAGCTCCAGCAGCACGCCTTCGATCTCGCGCAGGATGGCGCTCTCGAGGTCCCGCTCGCTATAGGCGCCCTTCAGGCCGAGCAGATCGAGCAGGTAGGGATCGCGGAACACGAGGTCCGGGCTCATCTGCCCGTCGCGGAGCTTCGCGATCTCCGCCGAGATGACGGCATCCGGCCTTCTCGACAGCGCGGTACGCTGGAACAACATGCCACCGATCTTCAGGCGCAGCGTGCGCACGTCCCAGCGCTCGATGCGGCACATTTCCGCGTAGAAATCGCGGGCCAGTGGGTCCTTGATCGGCAGCAACTCGACGAAGTGGCTCCAGCTCAATGTTTGCGACAGCGTCGCAAGAATCGGCTCGTCGGTCATCCACTCGACAAATCGGGCCATCCTGGTCAAGGTGGTGTAGTTGAATCCGGCGCCGAACTCGGCTGTCAATTCTTGCGACACTGTCGCAAGAATTCGTTCCCCATACGCGGCCCGACCATCATGGAGGTTTTCCGCGAGTAACCGCCGGCCCAAATGCCAATAAAGCTGGGTCGTCGTCGCGTTGGCCACCGAGGCGATCCGCTGGCGGGCGTACCGAATCAGTTTCCTCAGGTCCGTGAGGAGCGCCGCCTCATCAACGATGGCAGGCACCTCTGCCTCAGCGGAGCGGGCGAGGCGCTTGCGCGGCTTCTTCTTCATACCTTGACCCCCACCTTCAGCAAGCCATCCAGCAGCCCCTCGGCTTCCTTCTCGATGGCGAGAATGTCGGCGCTGATCTCCTCCAGCGTGCGCAGCGGCTGCGGCTTGTAGAAATGTCGCGTGAAGCTCACCTCGTAGCCGATCTTGGTGGCGTCCTCCTTGATCCAGGCGTCGGGCGTGTAGGGCAGCACCTCGCGGCAGACAAACGCGTCGATGCCGCCGTCTTCCAGGAGCGGTACCTGCTCGGTGTCGCGCAGATCGGAGTCGTGCTCGTATTCCACGATGGCGGGCTTGCCGTTCGCTGTGGACTCGAACAGGCCGTGCAGCGGGTCGGCCTTCGCCTTGCCGGGCTTGTGTACTTTGGCGACGACCGGCGGGGCAGTCTCGACGCGCCAGCTCACGGCCTTGAGGATCTGCTTGAGGTCGGCGGCGGGCACGTTGAGTTCGGCCTGCTCGAGGGCAGCATCGACCCGGTCGCGGAAGATGTTGTGGTCCTCGAAGAGCGTGTCGCCCAGCGCCTCGCGCAGCGTCGTGGCGACGGCGACCAAGCGGCCGTCGCGCTCCCAGGTTCTGGGGTCGAGCAGCTTCTTCTTCGTCTTCTCGGGCAGGCCCTTCGTCGTGCTGTCGCCTTCGTCGTCATCCGCCACGTCGTCGTCGTTGCCCCAGTCGGCCAGACGCTGCTCCAGCGCGGCGGACACCTTGGCGAAGCGCGTGAATAGGTCGTCACCGAACTCGTCGTAGACCGAGGCGCGAATGTCCTCGTCACCCGAGGTGAAGCGTAGCGTCTCGATCGCTTTGAGCG
>JANOJW010000742.1:0-1812 GCA_031418955.1 Hyphomicrobiales bacterium
GCGTGCTGGATGCCGAGCCCGGAGCTCGCCGACCGCTTTTTGAATTCGGGGACGGAGCCCGAACCAATTCGGGCTCCGTCCCCGAATTAGAAGTACGGCTTGGTGTGGACTTCGAGGAAGTGTCCGGCGGGATCGAGGAAGTACACGCCGCGCCCGCCGTTCCAGGTGTAGGTCTCGCCGGGCCGATCGCGGGCCGGATCGGCCCAGTAGGTGAGCTTGCGCTCCCGGATGCGCGCGAAGATGCGGTCGAACTCGGCTTCGTCGACCAGGAACGCGTAGTGCTGGGCGACGATGCTGCCGTCATCGTCGATGAAGTCGAGCGTGACGTCGTTGTCGACCTTCACGCACATGAACGGGCCGAAGGACACGGGGGGCTGCTGCAGGCCGAGGATTTCGGTCAGGAATGCCGCCGAGGCGTGCTTGTCGCGCGCCGAGACGATCGTGTGGTTCAGCTTTATCAGTAGACCGTCTCCACCGGCACGCCGAAGAGGTATCCGGCGCCGCGCTCGGTGCGGATGTAGCGCGGCTCGGCCGGGTCCTTCTCGATCTTGCGGCGCAGCCGCATGATCTGCACGTCGACCGAGCGGTTGAACACCTCGTCGTTGTGCAGGCGCGAGAGGTCGAGCAGCTGGTCGCGCGTGAGGATGCGCTGCGAAGCGCCGAGCAGCACGACGAGCAGGCTGAACTCGCCGTTGCTCAGCGCGACCTGGCGGCCGTCGCTCGCCGCCAGGCGCCGCGTGTTCAGGTTGAGCTCCCAGCCGTCGAAGCGGTAGGCGCGGATTCCCTCGGGCCGCCCCTGGCGCACCTCGGCACGGCGGCGGCGCAGGATGGTGCGGATGCGGGCGAGCAGCTCGCGCGGGCTGAAGGGCTTGGTGAGGTAGTCGTCGGCGCCGAGCTCCAGGCCCATCACCCGGTCGGCTTCCTCCGCCCGCCCGGTGAGCATGATGATCGGGATCGCGGACTCGTCGCGCAGGCCGCGCGCGAGCGCCATGCCGTCCTCGGACTTCAGGCGCAGATCCAGCACGATGAGGTCGACCACCTCCTCCGCGATCACCTCGCGCATCGCGCGCCCGTCCGCGACGGTTGTAACGCGCAGCTCGTTCTGTCCGAGATAATCCGCGATCAGCTGACGGATGGTCGGATCGTCGTCGACCGCTAGGACGTGCGGTACGGCCGCCTGGGTCGTAGCCTGGGGTTGCAAGGTCATGGTTGCGCGGAGGTAAAGTGTAGTCAGGAGCCACCCTACGGCGTTACAGCTGTAACTTGGGGCAGCACTGGATGTAAATTACACGCAATCGCCTTCCTGTGGAATGGCCACTTGAGCGACACCAAGGAAAACGCCGCGGAAAACGCTGCGGAAAAGCCCGCCGAGATCCTCGTCATCGATGATGACGCGATCATGCGCGACCTGATGGTCGACTGGCTGGAGTCCGCCGGCTACGCGGTGCGCAAGGCCACCGACTGCAACTCGGCCTGCGCGGCGCTCGAGCAGGCGCCGGCGCTGGTGGTGAGCGACATGTGGATGCCCGGCCCCTGCGGCGCCGCAGCCATCGCATTTCTCAAAGAAAGGTGTCCTGAAATGCGGTTGATCGCCGTCTCCGGACACTTCGGCTCCGGCGAGGGCTGCACCGAGCAGGACGCAGTCAGTGCCGGCGCCGCGCGTGCGATCGCCAAGCCGGTGAAGCGCGCCGACCTGCTCGCCGCGGTCTCCGAGTTGATCGGCCCACCAAGCACATAAGGCCAGATGCCGACGGCTCGCCTCCGTTCGGCGCTCTCCCGCATCCCCCTCGGCCGCGCGATGAGCGCGCGGCC
>JANOJW010000743.1:0-2140 GCA_031418955.1 Hyphomicrobiales bacterium
ATGATATTTGCCGCAGCGGCCGAAAGCGCAACGGCGGCGATCGCCAGCACATTCCAGATCAGATCGCGCGACAAATGGCGCTCCTAGGGGTTGCCGCGCGTGCCGATGACTCGCGCGGGCACGCCGCCGACAATGCTGTAAGGCGCCACATCGTCGTTCACGACGGCACCAGCTGCTACAATCGCCCCCTGCCCCAGGGTAACTCCCGGCAGGATAACGGCGCCGGCACCGATCCACACATCGTCTCCGATGCATGTCGCGGCGCGCTTCAGTCCCTGCTTGCGGATTGGCACGGATCGCTGGTCAAAGCGATGATCCGAGCTCAGGATCGAGGCTCGATGGGCGATCCTGACGTCGTTGCCGACAGTGACGCCCCCGAAGCCATCGATATAGACCCACTCGTTCAGACTGACGTGGCGGCCAAAACTGACGCGGTACGGGTACCAGACTGTCGCACCCTCGTAGAGACGTACGTAAGTTCGCGAGCGCAAGAATGGCACCATGGCCAGAAACCGCAGCCAATCTCCAACCGGGGATGGGATGTACTTAACGAGCCCGTAGCACAGCAAGTAAATGCCATGAACGACGTAGTCTGAAGTCTTGAAGTCGGTGTTCGGCTCATGATCGGTGTCGGGCATCGCATTCGATCTTCTTTGTTGGCAAAGTGGTCGGCTCCGTATTGCCCAATCGCGTTGTCCTGACGCCTATTGATCGCGACCCGGCTCGGCCTGCGCCTGTAACCGCGACGCGCCCACTCTGCCCGCATCGCTGCGGGTCGCCCGCTCGCCGTCGCCGAGCTGCGACAGCCAGAATTGGCTGATCTGGTCGGCGATGAGACCCAGCATGCACAGCAGCACGCCGATCGTCACCAACAGCATGCCGGCTACCGGGAAGCCGAGCTTTTGCGAGAACGTAACCCAGGTGCCGTAGCCCATGCCGAGCCCGCCGAGAATGAGACCCAGCCGAAAGAAAATCCGCATCGGCGCGAACAGCATGATCAGCCGGACGAGCTTGCTCAACGCCAGGATGCCGTCGCGCAGGCGCACCTTGCTGGTGCCGATGCGGGGCTCGATCTGCACGGGATGGAACCGAATCGGATACTTGCGCTCGACCATCAGCATCGTCGTCGTCAGGCTGGCCGAGTAGCGCTCCGGCAGCAGCGACAGATAGCCGCTGATCACGCTGCGCTGAAACACGCGCAGGCCGCAGTTGAGATCGCTGCCGACGTTGAGGTCGAACACGCGGCCGAGCGAGCGGATGAGCAGCTTCCCGGCGGCGCGTACCCAGGTCACGGACGCGGTTTCCCGCTGGCCGATGACGGCGGCGAGGCGCTCGGTGCGGGCCAGCGCGAACATGGCCTCGAGATCGGCGGTGCGGTGCTCGTTATCGGCGTCGAACCAGGCGACGAACTCGCGCGTGGCCTGTTGCATGCCCGTGCGCAGCGACGCCCCGTAGCCGCGATTGAACGGGTGCCGCCAAACCTCGACGCCGGGAAAGCGGGCCGCCGCCTCGGCGGTCGAATCGGCGCTGCCGTCGTCGACGACGATGATCTGGGCCAGCGGCATCGCCGCCCTCAGCGACGCGAGCACCACGCCGATGCCGTCCTCCTCGTCGAAGGCCGGAATGACGATCGACAGGAGGTGCGAGTGATCGCCGCTTTCAATGGTCCTCTGCATGTCTCTTCCGTCCCGTGGCATAGAGCACGTCGCCGGTCGGCACATAGAGGCACAGGCGACCGGCCGCCGACTGTCCGAAGCTCGCGACCCAGCGCTCGGGCAACCACTCGGGGAACACGCGGCGCAGCTTGTAGGCGAGGAACGCGGCATTCGCCCACTTGCCGCGCGACATCGTCGTCTCGAGCGTGACGCCGGCGCCACCGAACAGCCGCCCGGTCGTCGCCGCATCGAAGAAGCCCAAGTGCTCGGGCGGCGTCATGAACGCCCAGCGCCGCTTCATGAGACGCGCCAGCGGCGCCCCGGCATCGGGCGTGGAGATCGCCAGCACGCCGCCGGGCTTGAGCTTGCGTGCGAGCTTGCCCAACACGCCCACCGGGTCGCCCGGATGCACGATCGCGTCCCAGACGACGATAGCGTCCTTCATCGGCAAGTCGGCGGGTACCGGATCAGACGGCGGCGCAGCG
>JANOJW010000744.1:0-9226 GCA_031418955.1 Hyphomicrobiales bacterium
GGCGAGGATGCGGTCCTCGTCGAAGAACATGTGCTCGGTGCGGCACAGCCCGATGCCCTCGGCGCCGAACTGGCGGGCAGCCCGCGCATCGCGCGGCGTGTCGGCGTTGGTGCGCACCTTGAGGCGGCGCACCTTGTCGGCCATCTCCATGATGCGTGCGAAGTCACCCGACAGCTCCGGCTGGCGCATCTCGACGCGGCCCTTGAGGATCTCGCCTTTCCCGCCATCGATGGTGATGACGTCGCGCTTGCGGAACACCTCGCGGCCGACCGTCATGGTGCCGGCCTTGTAGTCGATCTTGAGCGCGCTCGCCCCGCACACGCACGGCCGTCCCATGCCGCGCGCCACCACCGCCGCATGGCTCGTCATGCCGCCCCGCGTCGTGAGGATGCCGGCCGCCGCATGCATGCCGTGGATGTCCTCGGGGCTCGTTTCGATGCGCACGAGGATCACCTCGCGGCCCTCGGCCTTGAGCTTCTCGGCCTCGTCCGAGGAGAACACGATCTCGCCGGCCGCGGCACCAGGCGATGCTGGCAGGCCTGTCGCGACGCGGGTCTTCTTCGCGTCGGGTGCGATGGTCGGATGCAGCAACTGGTCGAGCTGTGCCGGATCGATGCGCGCCACCGCCTCCTCAGGGCTGATCGCGCCCTCGTCGACCATGTCGACGGCGATCTTCAGCGCAGCCTTGGTCGTGCGCTTTCCGGCGCGCGTCTGCAGCATCCAGAGGCGGCCTTCCTGGATCGTGAACTCGATATCCTGCATATCGCGGTAGTGGCTCTCGAGACACTGGAACACGCCGGCAAGCTCAGCGTACGTCTGCGGCATCAGCGCCTCGAGCGAGGGCGCGGTCTCGCCCGCAGCCTTGCGTGCGGCCTCGGTCAGCGGCTGCGGCGTGCGGATGCCGGCGACCACGTCCTCGCCCTGCGCATTGACCAGGAACTCGCCGTAGATCTGTCGCTCCCCCGTCGAGGGATTGCGGGTGAAGGCGACGCCCGTCGCCGACGTCTCGCCGCGGTTGCCGAACACCATGGCCTGCACACTGACGGCCGTCCCCCAGCTGTCGGGGATATTGTTGAGCCGGCGGTAGGTGATCGCCCGCTGGTTCTGCCACGACCCGAACACGGCGCCGATCGCGCCCCACAATTGGACGGTCGTATCCTGCGGGAAGGCCTGGCCCTTCTCCTCGATGACGATGGACTTGTACCCTTCAATCACCTGGCGCCAGTCCTCGGCGGCAAGATCGGTGTCGAGCGAGTAACCTTTGAGCGCCTTGACGTTATCGAGCACCGCCTCGAAGTGGTGATGCTCGATGTCGAGCACCACGCCCGAATACATCTGGATGAAGCGGCGATAGCTGTCGTAGGCGAAACGCGGATCACCCGCCCGCTTGGCGAGCCCCTCGACCGTCGCATCGTTGAGGCCGAGGTTGAGGATCGTGTCCATCATGCCGGGCATCGACGCGCGCGCCCCCGAGCGCACCGAGACGAGCAGCGGGTCGACGGGGTCCCCGAACGTCGCGCCGACGGCCTTGCCGACCACAGCCAGCGCCGCTCCCACCTCCGCGTCGAGGCCGGCGGGGAGCTTGCCGCCAAGGTCGTAGTAGGCAGTGCACACCTCGGTGGTGATGGTGAAGCCGGGCGGCACGGGAAGGCCAAGGCCCGCCATTTCGGCGAGGTTGGCGCCCTTGCCGCCGAGCAGATCGCGCAGGCCCGCGCCGCCGTCGGATCGCCCGGCCGCAAACAGGTAGACGCGCTGTCCCGGGCTGGCGGCGGCTCGAGATGCCATCGGCGTGGTCCTTGTTTGCAGGAACGGCGGCTTCCAGGCTGTCCATACCGGAAGATTCTGTTGCAGCGCAAAAAGAAAGTGCTGCGGCGGCTCGGAGCGGACGATCAAGGGGGCGCCACACGCAACCACAGTCCACGTAGCCGGAACGTCTCGACCCTGTCTCGGATGGCCGCAGTTGCATTCCTCGCGCGGGCAGATATCGATGGCGGACGCTTCAGGGAGGCGCAGATGACCGACGTCGTGGACAATCGCGAGCGAGGCCGCTTCGAGATGGCGGTCGAAGGCCACATCGCCTTCGTCACCTATCGGCGCAGCGATGGGACGATCGCGCTGATGCACGCCGAAGTGCCAGCTGAACTGGAAGGGCGCGGCATCGGCTCGCGGCTTGCCCGGGCCACGCTCGACGCGGTGCGCGCCGAAGGCCTCAAAGTGATCCCGCGCTGCTCGTTCATCGCCGCCTGGATCGCCAAGCACCCCGACTACCGCGATCTCCTGGGATGATCAGTGTCGTCCTGCCAACACTCGATGCCGAGGCCGGCCTCGCAGCGTCGCTGACCGCGCTGGTGCCAGCGACCGTGGAAGGTCTCGTGCGCGAGGTGATCGTGGTCGACGGCGGCTCCCGCGACCGCACCGTCGCCATCGCCGATCAGGCCGGCGCCACGGTGCTGCGCTCGGGGCCTGGACGCGGGCTCCAACTCGCCGCCGGTGCGCAGGCCGCGCGCTTTCCCTGGCTCCTGTTCCTGCACGCCGACACCGTGCTCGAGTCGGGCTGGGAACGGGACGCGAGCGCCTTCATCGATCGCGTCGAGGCCGGCCAGCGGCCAGAGGCCGCCGCCGCTTTCCGCTTCGCGCTCGACGACCTCGGCTTCAAGCCGCGGGTCATCGAGGCGGGGGTCACCGCGCGCTGCACCCTGTTCCGGCTGCCCTATGGCGATCAGGGCCTGCTGATGCCGCGCCGGCTCTACCAGCGCATCGGCGGCTTCCGGCCGCTGCCCCTGATGGAAGACGTCGATATGGTCCGCCGGCTCGGGCGCTCGCGCGTCGTGATCCTGCGAACCCGGGCCGTCACCAGCGCCATTCGCTACCGGCGCGAAGGCTATACGAAGCGGGTTACACGCAATCTCGCCTGCCTGTCGCTCTATTTTCTCCGCGTGCCAACCGGCGTGATTGCACGGCTGTACCGGTAGGATCAGATCGATCACATTGGCGTGAGCACCGCAAAACCCCGTTCGCCCCTGGCCGCAGATGCGCTTAGCGTCTCGCGGTGACAGCGCCCATGCGGACGGGCAACCAGACATGTCTGCACATCAGGGAGAGGAAACGTCATGACTAGCATCTCACGCCGCGGGCTCGTCGTCTCGGCCACTGCGGCCGGCGCCGCGTTCGGCCTCGACGGGCCGCTCGAATTCCTGTCGCCCGCGCACGCGCAGAAGGCGGGCTCTGGATCGGGCTCAGGCGCGGCGCCGGGCAAGGCCGCGGCAGCGCCCGTGAACTTCATGGAGCGCGGCTTCGCCAAGTTCAAGATCGGCGACTGGACCGTGACGCAGGTCTACGACGGCATCTGGGAAAAGGCCCACGATCCAGCCTTCATCAAGAACGCGTCCGTCGACGAGACGAAGGCCGCCCTCAAGGCCGCCAACATGACTGACGCTCACGTGCCGATTCCGTTCACGGTCACGGTCGCCGAGCGCGGCGGCAAGATCATCATGTTCGATTCCGGCACCGGCGGCGGCCAGGCCGGCGGACCGAAGGCGGGTCTGCTCGCGCAGAAGCACCTCGCGGCGGCCGGCATCGACGCGGCGAAGATCTCGACCATCGCAATCTCGCACTTCCATCCGGACCACATCTTCGGCCTGATGGCGAAGGATACCAACGCGCAGGTCTTCCCGAACGCCGAGATCGTGGTGCCGGAGGCCGAATACAAGTTCTGGTCTGATCCAGCCGTCATCGCGACGCTGCCGGAAGCGCGTCAAGGCCTTGCCAAGCGCATCCAGGCGACGCTGCCGACGTGGAAGAACGTGCGCCGCATCGCCGACAACAAGGACGTGATCCCGGGCGTGCGCGCGATCAACACCAACGGCCACACGCCCGGCCACACGTCCTATCGCCTCGCCTCGGCGAGCAGCCACATGTACGTTGCGGGCGACGTCGCCAATATCGGCGCACTGTTCGTGAAGAACCCAGGCTGGCACGCGGTGTTCGACCAGGACGCAGCGCTCGCCGAGAAAAGCCGCCGCGCGTTCTTCGACCGGGCCGTGTCCACGGGCGCCATCGTCACCGGCTACCATTGGGGCATGCCCGGCGCCGCGCGCATTCGCAAGGATGGCAAGGGCTATGCGCTCGTGCCGGTGAAGGCGGTCTGACGCGCGGATCGCCATGAGGCGATACCGCCCCACACGAACGGGCGCGGCGGCCGGCTCCCTGCAGGGGAGTCGCCGCGCCCCACTGAAGACCCCCTTTCGCTGCCGGCTCGTCATCATGGCCCGCGTCGCGATGGCTGGACGCGTCAAGACGCGGCTGGCGCGGCGGATCGGTGTTGCCGAGGCGGTCCGCTTTTATCGTGCAGCCTCGCTGACTTTGATCGCACGCCTCGCCCGCGCGCCGTTCTGGGAGACGATTGTCATCGTCACCCCGGACACCGACGTCGCGAGCCCGACGTTTTCACGCAACGTGCGCGGCGTCGGCCAGGGCGGCGGCGATCTCGGGCGCCGCATGCAGTTACCCATGCGCCGCCTGCCGCCGGGACCGGTGTGCGTCATCGGCACCGACATTCCCGCAATCGAGGTTGCCCACCTGCGCCGCGCCTTCCGGCTGCTCGGTCGCCGCGACGTCGTATTCGGTCCGGCCGAGGACGGCGGCTTCTGGCTGGTCGGTCAGCGCCGACGGCCGCGCGTGATCGAGCCCTTCGCGGGTGTGCGCTGGTCTGACGCCCACACCCTCGACGACGTGCTCGCCAACTTGCATGCGCATAATGTCGGATTTACAGCGCGCCTTGCCGATGTCGACGAGCCAGCCGACCTCGCCCGCGACCAGCACCTCATCGGCCGCCGCACGCGTGCGCAGGCCTGAACAGGACCAGGCCTATCCAGAAACTCGGGCCAGAAAACTCAATCGAATCAATGCCTGATCGTTTCATCCATCCGGGTGCGCAAAGCGAATGGGAACTCAGTTGACTGCGGTCACCGCGGCAAGTCGGTCCGGCCCATCAGCATGCGATCGATCGAGGCCGCCGCCTGCCGGCCCTCGCGGATCGCCCACACGACGAGCGACTGGCCGCGCCGGATGTCGCCGGCCGCAAACAGCTTGGACCGGCCTCTGACCTTGTAGTCGCGTTCGGTGGCGTCGAGCCCCTTGAAGCGACCCCGCGCAACGGGGCTGAGCTCGAGCTGCTTGACGACATCGCCTTCGACGGGTCCCGAGAAGCCCATGGCGAACAGCACGAGGTCAGCCTTCAACTCGCCGTCGCTGCCGGGCACCGGCTTCAGGTCGGGCCCGACGCGCGTGTACAGCAGCTTCTCGACCTTTCCGTTGTTGCCCGCAAAGCCTGTCGTCGAGATGGAGTACTCGGTGGCCGCACCTTCGGCCTGGCTCGACGAGATGCGCAGCTTCAGCGGCCAATGCGGCCACGACAGGGCCTTCGCCTCCGTCTCCGGCGGCTTGGGCATGATCTCGAGCTGCGTGACCGACTTCGCGCCCTGGCGAAAGCTGGTGCCGATGCAGTCCGAGCCCGTGTCGCCGCCGCCGATGACGATGACGTGCCGGTCCTTGGCCGAGATCTCCTTCGTCCCCTTGCCGAGCTTCTCGCCCGAGACGCGGCGGTTCTGCTGGGGCAGGAAATCCATGGCAAAGTGCAGGCCGTCGAGGTCGCGCCCGGGCGCTTTCTCGAAGAAGTCGAACGGACGCTCCGAGCCGCCGGCCAGCAACACGGCATCGTGCTTGTCCTCGAGGTCGCAGGCCGCGATGTCAGTTCCGATCTGCTTGCCGAAATGGAACTGCACGCCCTCGGCGCGCAACTGCTCGACGCGGCGCTCGACGACAGTTTTCTCGAGCTTGAAGTCCGGGATGCCGTAGCGCAACAGGCCACCGGCGTAGGCGTTCCTCTCGTAAACGTGCACCTCGTGCCCTGCCCGGCGTAGCTGCTGGGCGGCAGCTAGCCCCGCCGGCCCGGCGCCGACGATGGCGATCGACTTGCCGGTGCTCCGCTCGGGCTTCTCGGGCTTGATCCACCCCTCCGCAAAGCCCTTGTCGACGATGGCGCACTCGATCGACTTGATGGTGACCGGCTTATCGTCGATGTTGAGCGTGCAGGAGGCCTCACACGGCGCCGGGCAAACGCGTCCCGTGAACTCGGGGAAGTTGTTGGTCGAATGCAGGTTGACCAGCGCCTGCCGCCACTGCCCGCGATAAACGAGATCGTTCCAGTCCGGGATCTGGTTGTTCACGGGACAACCGTGCGTGGTGCCGGGCATGCCGCTGTGGCAATAGGGAATGCCGCAGTCCATGCAACGGCCGGCCTGCGTCTGCACGTCTTTGTCGGCGAGAGGGACGACGAATTCCTTGTAGTGCTTCACCCGCTCCTCGACGGGGCGGTAGCCGCGATCCGCGCGGTCGAACTCGAGGAAGCCGGTGATCTTGCCCATCGTCGTGCCTCAGGGGGTCTCGGGCGGCGGCCGGGCCGGCGTCGAACCGTCTCAGATGTCGGGAGAGTTCGTCGCTCTCTAGTGCGCGAGCCCGGATTTGTCCATGCCGTTGTGGCACTTGATCGATGCCGCGCTCACCCGTCCTTGCGGCGTGTCATGAAGGCCAAGCGCTCGAACAAGTGCACGTCCTGCTCGTTCTTCAGAAGCGCTCCGTGCAGCGGCGGGATCAGCTTCTTCGGGTCCCTCTCGCGCAGCATCTCGGGTCCGAGGTCCTCGTTCATCAGCAGCTTCAGCCAGTCCAGCAGCTCCGACGTCGACGGCTTCTTCTTGATGCCGGGCACGTCGCGCACGTCGAAGAAGATCTTGAGCGCATCCGACATCAGCATGCCCTTCAGGCCGGGGAAGTGCACGTCGACGATCTGGCGCATCGTCTCGGGGTCGGGGAACTTGATGTAGTGGAAGAAGCAGCGGCGCAGGAAGGCCTCCGGCAACTCCTTCTCGTTGTTCGAGGTGATCATCACGATCGGGCGTACCTTCGCCTTGATCGTCTCGTCGAGCTCGTAGACGTAGAACTCCATGCGATCGAGCTCTTGCAGCAGGTCGTTGGGGAACTCGATGTCGGCCTTGTCGATCTCGTCGATCAGCAACACCGGGCGCTTCTCGGAGGTGAAGGCCTCCCAGAGCTTGCCCTTCTTGATGTAGTTGGCGATGTCCTTCACGCGCTCGTCGCCGAGCTGGCTGTCGCGCAGACGCGAGACGGCGTCATATTCATAGAGCCCTTGCGCCGCCTTCGTCGTCGACTTGATGTGCCACTCGATCAGCGGCGCGCCGAGCGCCTTCGCCACCTCGATCGCGAGCACGGTCTTGCCGGTGCCGGGCTCACCCTTGATCAGCAACGGGCGCTCGAGCGTGATCGCCGCATTGACCGCGACCTTCAGGTCGTCGGTGGCGACGTAGGACTTGGAGCCTGCGAATTTCATGGGGCCTCGACGGTGCGCGATCACGAAACACAAAACCGGGGCACACTAGGGGCAGCACGCGCAGGGGCGCAAGACACAAGCTGACGCGCCTTGGTTCCAGCGACCCAGATGGTGGCCGAGCGAGAAATCGCACCCCCCGAAGGGTCGCCAAACGCGAAGCGCCACCCTCTGGGAGAGAGAGGGTGGCGCTCCTGCAGCAGCATCGGCGCGCGGCGGACGCATCGGGGTGGGGCGATGCGGGGTGGCACATCGGAGGCGGTGGGTGGGGAACCGCCCGATTGCGACGAGCTGCGGGTTCGAATAACTCCTCCAGTAAGCGTTGCACATCAGCCGGCTGCGGGCGCGCGACCGTCCGCTGCAAACTTTGCACGTCGCCGTTGATCGCGACTCAGGGTGACCAGCTCACGGTACAAAGTACAAACGCGCGAGCCTCACGATCCTGTGCACCCGTTTGCGGCGGGACAATCACGAATATGCACGCATAGATTGAATATGAAGTAAACGAGCCAACCCGCAACTTGCAATCTTGGGGTGTATCATCGCGCTTGGACGAGACCCCAAACCCGAATTTCCGGGATCTGCAATGCAACATTGCACCCAGCGACTGGCCACCGTTCGGGTTTCGCTTGACTTGAAAAAACAACAACTTAAATAGGTGCCGCGATGGCGGCCTGCGACGTTTGTCGTAGGCTGGCAGCGCGGATCGAGGGATCAGGGGCGCACATGTCGTCGCACAAAGATCGCAAGAGCAAGGCCGCCAAGGCCAAGGTCAGTGTCGTCCGCCAGACGGCCCGAACCCAGGCGGCCAAACCCCAGATGACCAAGCCCCTGGTGACCAAGCCCAAGACGCCAGCCCCCTCCCGATCGGCAAAATCTGTCAAGAAGGCGTCCGCCGCGGTGACGCCCAAGTCCGCCGCCAAGAAGGCCCCGCACGGCCGAGGTGTCAGTGGCACCAGCCTTGCACGACCGGTGGGCAAGACAGCGGGTCGCCAGACGTCGCGGACCGGTAGTGGCGCTGCCAAATCGGCAGTACCACAATCGCGCAAGGCGCCCTCGAAAGTCGAGCGCCACGCCGTTCACTCTGGCAAGATGGCGCGGGCGAGCAAAAAGATGGTCGACACCGTCAAGATCAAGAATTCCAAGGCCAACGGGTCGGCGCCCGGAAAACCGTTGCCGGTGGCGGCCGCACAGGCCAAACCGAAGGTGATCGTTCTCCCCCCTGGTTACCAGCCATTGGACACCGAGCCGTTCATGAATGAGCGGCACCGGCTTTATTTCCGCAACAAGCTGGTGGCGTGGAAAGACGAGATCATCCGCCAGAACATGGAGACGCTGCAGGGCCTGCACGAGGAATCCACGCAGCACGCCGACCTTGCCGATCGTGCGACCTCCGAGACAGACCGGGCGCTCGAGTTGCGCGCCCGCGACCGCCAGCGCAAGTTGATCGCCAAGATCGATTCGGCCATCCATCGCATCGAGGAAGGGTCGTACGGCTATTGCGAGGAGACCGGCGAGCCGATCGGCCTGAAGCGGCTCGACGCCCGTCCGATTGCGACGATGTCGATCGAAGCGCAGGAGCGTCACGAACGACGCGAGCGCATCTTCCGCGAGGATTGAGGCGGATCGTGGCGGGCGGTTCGATCCCCGTGCTCGCGCGTCACGTCTTTTTCCAAGCCTCGTAGCGGGCCTTGGTCTCAGCGTTCATGGGATAGAGGCCGGGCAGCGCCACGCCCTTCTCGACCTCGTCCATGATCCAGCCCTCCTGACGCTCCTGCTCGGGTGACTCGGCGCACACCGCCTCGACGAGCTTCTGGGGGATCA
>JANOJW010000745.1:0-2996 GCA_031418955.1 Hyphomicrobiales bacterium
CGCCGACGCCAAGGCCGTCGAGGACCGCATCGCAGCCCTGATCGCCAAGGCCAAGGCGCCAAAGTAGGCCCGGCAATACCGGATCGTCGACGGAGCCGTTCAGTCGCGGCGCCGAATACCCTATGGTGGGCGAAACGGCGCGGTGTGCGTCGACCTCAAATGCTGCGAGAGAACCCATGGCCGGACCCGGCGACGCCCACACTTCGCGCGAAGACATCGACGTGTTGGCCGCCGCGCGCGACTGGATCGCGCGCGACGGCAAGGTGGCGATCGCCACGGTGATCGACACCTGGGGCTCGGCGCCGGTGCCGACCGGTGGACAGATGGCGATTGCCGCCGACGGCCGCTTCCAGGGCTCGGTGTCTGGCGGCTGTATCGAGGGCGAGGTGATCGTCGAGGCGGAGGAACTGCTGGGCTCGGACGCGGGCCCAAAGGTGCTGACCTTCGGCGTCGCCGACGAGACGGCCTGGCGCGCGGGCCTGCCCTGCGGCGGCACGGTGAAGGTGCTGGTCGAGCGGCTCGACAAGGCGGGAGGCCGCGAGCTGCTCGAGCGGTCGGTCGCGGCGCGCGACAACCGCCAGGGCCTCGTCGTGCGCACGGACCTGAAAAGCGGCGCCAAGACCGTCTACGGGCGCGACGACCGCGGCGTGCCCGACGACATCGCCGACCGCTTCGCCACCGCCAAGAGCCAGCTCAAGCAAAGCCCCGACGGCGACGTGTTCCTGCACGCGCTGGTGCCGCCCGCGCGCATCCTGATCGTCGGCGCGACGCACATCGGCCAGGTGCTGACCGAGGTGGCGAAGCTCGCAGGCTACGAGGTGCAGGTCGTCGATCCGCGTACCGCCTTCGCCTCGCAGGAGCGCTTCAAGGGCGTGACGATCCACGCGGAGTGGCCGCAGGACGCGCTGCCCAAGCTCGGCCTCGACCCCTACACGGCGGTGGTGGCGTTGAGCCACGTCGGCCACATCGACGACGAGGCGCTGCGCCTCGCGGTACGCTCGCCGTGCCTCTACATCGGCGCGCTCGGCTCGCAGCGCAACCACGCCAAGCGCTGCGAGCGACTGTTGGCTGCCGGCATCACGGACGCCGAGCTCGCGCGCATCAAATCGCCGATCGGCATCGACATCGGCGCCCAGACGCCGGCCGAGATTGCGGTGTCGGTGATGGCCGAGATCGTGCGCGCCGTCCGCGGCACGAAGCGCAAGGCGTAGGTTGGGTTGAGCCCTGCACTTGGCGAAACCCAACATCAACGCTTGCAATCCGAGCGTTGGGTTTCGCCGAGTGCAAAGGCTCAACCCAACCAACAGTTTCAATAGCTCCGCGGCATGCCGAGAATGTTCTGGCCGACGAAGGCCAGCACCATGTTGGTCGAGATCGGCGCGGTCTGGTAGAGACGGCTCTCGCGCCACTTGCGCTCGATGCCGTACTCGCGCGCGTAGGCAAAGCCGCCGAACGTCTGCATGCAGGCCTCGCCCGCCTTCCAGGCCGCGTCCGCCGCGAGCATCTTGCCCATGTTGGCCTCAGCACCACACTCGCGTCCCGCCTCGAACAGCGCGCAGCCCTTCTGCACCAGCAATTCCGCCGCGCACAGCTCCGCATAGGCGCGCGCGATCGGAAACTGGATGCCCTGATTCTTCCCGATCGGATTGCCGAACACCACGCGCTCCTTGGCGTAGTCGGTGGCGCGCTTGATGAAGTACTTGGCGTCGCCCAGGCATTCCGCCGAGATCAGCAGCCGCTCCGCGTTCATGCTGGAGAGGATGTAGCGGAAGCCCTGCCCCTCCTCGCCGATCAGCGCGTCGGGCGGCACCTCGAGATTGTCGAAGAACACCTCGCAGGTGTTGTGGTTGATCATGGCGTCGATCTTCTTCATCTCGACGCCCCGGCCCTTCGCCTCGCGCAGGTCGACGAGGAACACCGAGAGCCCGTCGGTGCGCCGCTTGACCTGATCGACTGGCGTCGTGCGCGCCAGCAGCAGCATCAGATCCGACTGCATGACGCGGCTGGTCCACACCTTCTGCCCGTTGACGATGTACTTGTTGCCGCGCTTCTCGGCCCGCGTCTTGAGCTGGGTGGTGTCGGAGCCGGTCGTCGGCTCGGTGACGCCGAACGCCTGCAGACGCAGCTTGCCGGACGCGATCTCGGGCAGATACCGGCGCTTCTGCTCCTCGGAGCCATGCTTCAGCACCGTACCCATGGTGTACATCTGCGCGTGGCAGGCAGCCGCGTTGCAGCCCGTCTCGTGGATGGTCTCGAGCACGGCGCAGCCAGCGGATAGCGGCAAGCCCGAGCCGCCGTAGTCCTCGGGAATGAGACAGCCCAGATAGCCCGCCTCGGTCAGCGCATTGACGAACGCGGTCGGGTATTCCGAGGCGTGGTCGAGCTTCAACCAGTAGTCGTTGGGAAACCCGGCGCACACCTGGCGCACACCCTCACGGATCTCGCTCCACTGCATATCGACGGGCATGGTGAGGGGGGTGTCGGTCATGGCGGGTGTCCTCGCGCGGGGCCGGATCGCTGCCTCTCTAGTCTCCCGGCCCACACCTCGTCCAGTACCTTGCCGGGTGGCGATCCCGCGTGCTTCACTGCGACCGTCCGATTTGGCGAGATAGATTGTTCGTCGAGGATGGTTTCATGCGTTGGATTTTCGATCGCAGGATCGCAGGAGCACTTGCTTTGATTGCGTGGCTCGGCCCCGCGGCCGGCCAGACCGACGGTACGTATATGGCCCGACGGGCCGACGTCGGTGCAACCGGCGAGGTCTACAGAACTGTTCCCGGCGCAGACGTCGTCGCATGCGAGAGCCAGTGCCTGCGCGATGCGGAGTGCAATCTGTTCGTGTTCCGCCGATCGCCGCAGACCTGCGTGCTCTATCGCAATGGCGAGGTGGCGGGCGAGGCGAAAGAGCAGGTTGTCGGTGTGAAAAGGCGCCCCGTCGCACCGACGATGAAGCGGATTCCCACCAGCGCCTATGTCGAGGGCGAAGGCTACGATAC
>JANOJW010000746.1:0-2866 GCA_031418955.1 Hyphomicrobiales bacterium
TGCCAGGTGCCGGACTATCGCAAGATCTCGACGCAGAACCACGCCGAGCTGGTCGCCACGCTCTTTGGCTACCTGATGTCGGGGGACGGCAAGCTACCCGAGGACTGGTTCGCCAAGCAGGTGGGTCTCGCCGACCGCACCGACGGCGATATCGACACGCTCGCCAATCGCATCGCACATATCCGCACGTGGACCTACGTCGCCAACCGTCCGAGCTGGCTCAAGGACCCCGAGCACTGGCAGGCGAAGACGCGCGCGATCGAGGACAGCCTGTCGGACGCGCTGCACGAGCAACTCGCCCAACGCTTCGTCGACCGCAAGACCAGCGCGCTGATGAAGGGCTTGCGCGACAAGGACGAGATGGCCGCCGAGATCGGCTCGGACGGGGCGATCAACGTCGAGAACCACTTCGTCGGGCGGCTGAAGGGCTTCCGCTTCTTCCCCGATGCGCAGGCAAGCACGCAAGACATCCACGGCAAGGCCGCGCGCAACGCCGCCTCCCACGTGCTGTCGAAGGAACTGGCGATGCGCGCTCGCCGCGTCGCCTCGGCCCGCAACGACGCCTTCAAGCTCGCGCCTAAAACGCTGCGCATCCTGTGGCGCGACGATGAGATCGGGCAGTTGATCGCGGGCGATGATCCGCTGAAGCCGCGAGTGGAGTTGATTGCCGACGAACATCTGTCGGGGCCCGACCGCGAGAAGGTGCAGCAGCGTCTCGACACCTGGCTCACCGAGACCATTGCCGAGCGCCTGAAGTCGCTCGTCGAGCTGAAAAACGCAGAGGACGTCTCTGGCCTCGCCAAGGGCATCGCCTTCCGCATGGTCGAGGGCTTCGGCATCCTGAAGCGCGACACCGTCTCCAACGAGATCCGCGATCTCGACCAGCCCTCACGCGGTCAGCTGCGCAAGTACGGCGTGCGGTTTGGCGCGTTCAACGTGTATCTGCCGCTGCTGTTGAAGCCTGCCGCCGCCGAGTTGACGCTGTCGCTGTGGGCCTTGAAGAACGCCACCTCTGCGGGTCTCACGCCCGAGTCTATGCCGGCACCGCCGCGCGCCGGCCTCACGTCTACGCCGACCGATGCGGCGACGCCCGATGCGTTTTATCGAGCCGCCGGCTATCACATGTGCGGGCCGCGCGCGATCCGCATCGATATCCTGGAGCGGCTCGCCGACCAGATCCGCCCGCTGCTCGCCTGGCGCGCCAAAGAGGCCAGCGACACGCCGCCCAGGGGCTCGAGCGGCGACGGCGGCTTTATCGTGACACCCGAGATGATGTCGATCCTGGGCTGCTCTTCGGATGAGTTGGCGAACGTGCTGAAGTCGCTGGGCTTCCGGCTCGACCGGCGGACGATGCCAGTGCCGCGGGTAAAGCCGGCGGCAGCGGCCACCCCGGCCGTCGCTTCGGCCGATCCGAAGCCCGATGCGATTAACGGCGAGTTGCCCGCTGGCGATGCCGCTGCAGCGACGCTAGTCGAAGCCGCCACCGCAACGACTGAGGCTCCTACAGCGACGACTGGGGCCGCCGTGGCAGCATCCGAGCCAGCCGCTGCAATGCCTGCGCCTGCAGATGAGCCTTCGCCCGCGTCTGAGCCGTGGGCAGCCAATGCCGCGATTGCCGCCGCCGTGGCGCCCGACGGTCCGGAGTCCTCGACAGCCACGCCCGGGACCCCGACAGAGGCTGACAGCGAGCCCAAGCTCATCGACATCTGGCGCCCGCGCCGTCGCGACCGCCCCGAGCATCGCGAGCGTCACGGCCAGCGCCAGGGTGCGCCGCAAGGCGAGGAGCGTCAGGGCGAGCATCGGGGCGACCGTGGTAACGCCCGAACCCGCCCGCAGAACCGGCGTGACCGTCGCCCGGACGGGGTAGCCAAGCCCGAGGGCTCGGCGGAGCAGATCGCCGCCACCGGCCAGACGGCGCCCGACCCCGCCAAGCCCGCCGAGCACAGTGGCGACCGTCCACCCCGCCGCGACGACCGGCGCGACAAGCGCGCCCCCCGTCCCGATCCACAGGGACAGGGACAAGGGCAGGGCCGGCGCGACGGCGACCGTGGCGGCGACCGTCGTGACGACCGCCGTCGTCGCGACGGGGATCGCGACCGCAACCGCGCGGAACCGCGTACCGTCACGGCTAGTCCGCCACGCAGCAAGGGCGCAGATGCGGATTCGCCTTTCGCCAAGCTCAGCGCGCTCCGCCAGCAACTCGAGCAGAAGGCCAAGGAGAAGAATTCTTGAGCCCTGGCACGGCCATTGAGGACGACGAAGGCGACGAGGAGGCCGGCGCTGCGCCCGCCAAGGCACCCCAGGGCAGCCAGCGCCTCGACAAGTGGTTGTGGTGCGCGCGCGTGATCAAGTCGCGCACTCAGGCGGCCGCGCTTGTCCTCGATGGCGGCGTGAGGGTCAACCGGCTCAAGGTCGACAAGCCGAGCCTGGGCGTGCGGCCGGGCGACGTACTGACCATCACAATTGGCCACTATGTGCGCATCCTCAAGGTGGCGGCGCACGGCGCGCGGCGCGGGCCCGCCAGCGAGGCGCGGCTGCTGTTTGAGGACCTCACGCCGCCACCACCGCCACGCGATGAGGCGACCGCCTCGGCTGAGCAGCGGGACACCGGGGCCGGCCGTCCAACCAAGCGCGACCGCCGACTGACGGACAAGTGGAAGCAGCAGGACTGACAGTGTTCAGTCGATGAGCAGCATCCAGTCGGGGCCAAGCTTGCGACATCCTGGCAACGTGTTAAAGATGCCACAATCTCCTATCTAGCTGAAGCGCTGGGGCATGATATCGGCCTCCACATACCCGGCCACGTTGGCTGCGCACCGTTCGCTCACGAACGGACGATGAACGACGCGATCGGAATGCCACCATG
>JANOJW010000747.1:0-4497 GCA_031418955.1 Hyphomicrobiales bacterium
GGGCCGTCCCGCCCAGCCTGCAGGAACGGCACGCCGATCGCGGCCTGGATCAGATCGTCATAGGCGGGCTTTGCCGCGTAAGGGCCCGACTGCCCGTAGCCGAAGGCCGCGGCATAGATGATCCGCGGGTTGATCTTTGCAACATCCACGTAGGCGAGGTTGAGGCGAGCCATCGCCTGCGGTCGTTGCGTGTGGAGCAGCACGTCGGCGTGTGCGAGCAGGCGATGCAGCACGGCCATCGCTGAGGGCGTCTTCAGATCGAGCACAACGCTGCGCTTGTTGCGGTTGATGTGCAGGAACTGCGAACCGAGCGTCAGATCGCGGCCCTTGGCCCCGACCGCGCGCATCGGCTCGCCCTCGGGGGGCTCGATCTTGACGATGTCCGCGCCCATGTCGCCGAGAATTTGCGCCGCAAGCGGCCCCATGACGTTGGCCGTCATGTCGATGATGCGGACGCCGTGGAGTGGGCCGGGCATTACAGCCAGCCCTTCATCGCGGCGACGATGTCGTCGATGGCGTTGTTGGCTTGCGGCAGCATTTTGCCATTCGACAGGAAGCCGTGGATCTGACCGGGATAGGTCGCGACCTTCACCTCGACGCCCGCCGCCTTGAGTTTTGCCGCGTATACTTCGCCTTCGGCAAACAGCGGGTCGTAGCCCGCGAGCAGTACCAGCGCCGGGGGTAAGCCCTTCAAGCTTGCGGCATGCAGCGGCGAGGCGCGCCAGTGCTTTCGCTGCTCGACATTCGGGATATAGAGATCGATGAACCAGCGCATGGTCTCGTCGGTGAGCACGAGCCCGCTGTCGCGCGTGAAGCGGCCGTAGGCCCCGGTCATGGCGAGATCGACGGCCGGGTAGACCAGGATCTGCGCCTTGAGTTTCACACGGCCCTCATCGCGCAGTCCGATCGCGACGGCTGCCGCCAGATTGCCGCCCGCGCTGTCGCCGCCGACCGACAGGCGCGCTGGATCGATTGCCAGCTTGCCGGCATTGGCGACGGCCCAGTGCACGGCGGCGAGCGAATCGTCGTAGGCGGCCGGGAAGATGTGCTCGGGCGCCATGCGGTAGTCGACCGAGAGCACCGCGCACTGGGCGCCGTTGGCGATTCTGCGGCACACCCAGTCGTGGCTGTCGAGATCGCCGAGCATCCAGCCGCCGCCGTGATAGTAGATATGGCACGGCAGCGCGCCGAGATCGGCGGTGCCAGCGCCCCGATAGAAGCGCAAGGGAACCGGCCCGTGCGGCCCGTCGGCGTCGTACTCCTTGACGCGATCGACCTGCGGCAGGTCGGGCTGCGTCACCATGCGCCCGCGCCGGAACACTTCCTTGGCCTGGACGGGGGGCAACGAGTCGATCGGCGGCCGGCCGAGCTTCTTGATGAGGTCGAGGAAGGCTTGTGAGTCGGCGTCGAGGGACATGAACGGGCTCCGAGGTGAAAATGTAGGTTGGGTTAGCGGGCCACTGGGTCTTGTCGGTCACTCAGCGGTTGCGCCCGCGTAACCCAACGGCGTCTTGCCGTGCGGTGTTGGGTTACGCCGGGACTTCATCATTGCAAACTCTCGCAGTTAGGGCCTGCTAACCCAACCTACGTCATGAATTCTACGATCGCATTTGCCGTCGCCACCGGCTGATCGAGTTCGGCGAGATGGCCCGCGCCAGCGATCGTCTGGATCGTGGCTGGGCCCTTGATCGCTTTCGCGAACCGCTCGGCATAGCTGCGCGGCATCACGCGATCCTGCTCGCCCCACAGCAGCAGCGTTGGCGCGATGATGGTCGGCAGCCGCTTCTCGAGTCGGGTGTTGCCGAGCGGCCAGAACGCGCGGGCTGCGGCCTCCGTGGCGCGCACCTGCTCGATCGGCCACTCGACGGAATTGGCGCCGTCCGGCACGGCGCGCAGATCCGTCCACAGCTTCGGATTGGCGACGAGCAGGCCCGGCTGATCGTCGGGGCGCTGCGCCCACACGTCGGTCGGCGGTTCCCCGTCGTCGTAGAGGCCCCACGGCGCGATCATCGCGAGGCGGCGGACCTTGTGCGGCCACATCGCGGCGAACTCGGCGACGAACGAGGCGCCGACCGAGGAGCCCGCCAGGTCGCAGCCTTCGAGCCCGGCTTTCAGGACGACCTCGCGCACCGCGCAGATCCAGTCGAGATGGCTGTCGAGAGCCGTGTGTCCGGTGGCGCCCGGATGACCCGGCAGCGACGGCACGATCACGGTGCGCGACATCGCAAGTTCGTCGAGAAAAGGGATCCATCGCGGTAGGCCGCCAAAGCCCGCGAGCCAGCCGAGCTTCGGCCCCGCGCCTTTGGTCCAGACGCGGGCAGCGTGCCCGTTGACATCGATGTGGGTGGTGGTGGGCTCGGACAACGGGACGGCTCCGTGGCAGTGCTGAGGTGTGGGACACGGCGATCGCCGCCAACTCTATCGGGCGCCTTCTGTCGGGCGCAAGTCGGGAGCGTGCGGCCCTGCCCTGCGGCCGTTACCGAAATAGGGACAGTTTGAATTTTGGCGCAGGGCGCAGGGCGCATGGCAGCAAGGTCGACTGCGGCATGGACTCATGCGCCGGCGATGGCTTCGTAATCCAAACTGTCCCTATTTTGGAGTCACGTGCCGGCCACCGTCTCGGCGATCAGGTGATCGACGACGGCCCTGAGCGCGGCTCCAGCGTCGGCGCCGCCGTGCAGGGCCGCGGCATGCACCTCGAGCTGGCGCTCGGCGCTGGTGCCGCCGCCGACGATCGAGCGCGCATGCTCGATCTCGGCGACGCAGCCCAAGGCATGCGCGTCCTCGCCAACGAGTTCGATGATCTCCTCGATCAGATCCTTGACCGGGACCAGCGCGCCCTTGCCGAAGTCGAACAGCGTGCCGCCGACGCCGTAGCGCTGCGCCCGCCAGCGGTTCTCCTCGAGCAGGAACACCGGATAGGTGCGCCAGCTCAGGTTCGCCCGGCGCAGGCGGTAGAGCATGCGGCACAGGCACACGTAGAGCGCGGCGATGGTGATCGCGTCGTCGAGGCGCGGGACGACGTCGGTGATGCGCATCTCGAGCGTCGGGAATCGCGCCGAGGGGCGCAGGTCCCACCAGATCTTGGAGGCGTCCTCCATCACGCCGGCATTGACCAGCACGCCGACCGTCCGCTGATATTCGTCCCAGCTGTTGAAGCGGCCGGGCAGGCCCTTGCGCGGGCTCTCCTGGCTGGCAGCGAGCCGATAGCTCTTGAGGCCCGTATCCTCGCCCTGCCAGAACGGCGACGACGTCGAGAGCACCAGCAGATGGGGGAGGAAATAGCGCACCTGGTTCATGATTTCGATGCGCAGGTCGTCGTCCTCGATGGCGACATGCACGTGCATGCCAGAGATCACCAGCCGGCGGCCGACAGCGGCGAGGTCGCGCTCGAGCACCTGGTAGCGCTCTTTCTTCGTCGTCTCGAGCTCGGCCCAGCGGCCGAACGGATGCGTGCCGGCGGCAATGGGCGCGAGGCCGTGCTCGCGGGCGACGGCTGCAACCGTGCCGCGCAGCTCGGCGACCTCGGTGCGGGCAGCCTGGAACAGATGGCAGATGCCGGTGCCGATCTCGACCTGCGACTGCAGGAACTCGGGCGATACGCGGGGACCCAGCCGCTGCGTGCACGCCTCCATGAAGCGAGGCGGCGCATTGGCGAGATCGCGCGTCTCGAGGTCGACGAGGTGGTACTCTTCCTCGATCCCGAACGTGAAGCTTGGCGGCTTGAGCATGATCGATACCTTCGTAGCCAACACTATGTGCTGACATAAGGGGCGTGTGAATTGCAGCTGACAGACTTGAATGTACGATTGTCCAGCCTACGCAGGCCGTGGCAAGGGGGCAACGATCGTGTGGTATTTGCGCCTTGCAGCCTGCACCCATCTTTAGAGATCCCGATGCGCACCGACCTGTTCGACTTCGAGATGCCCGACGAGCTGATCGCGCTGCGGCCGGCTCAGCCACGCGATGCAGCCCGCCTCATGGTCGTGCGCCCGGTCGTGCCACTGATGGGATCAGGCTTCGTCTCCGCGCCCCTGATCGAGGATCGGGGCGTGCGCGATCTCCCCCAACTGCTGCGGGCCGGCGACGCGCTCGTGTTCAACGATACCAAGGTGATCCCGGCGGCGCTGTCGGGCCGGCGCGTGCGCGAGGCGACCTCGGCGCAGGTCGACGTGATGTTGATCCACCGGCTCGATGCGAGCCGGTGGCGGGCGCTGGCCCGGCCGGCGAAGCGGCTGCAGGTCGGCGACCGGATCGAGTTTTCGGCGGAAGGCGAAGTGTGCTTTGCCGGTGCGCTGTCGGCGACGGTAGAGGCGAAGGGCGAGGCCGGTGAGGTCGATCTCGCGTGCTCGCTGCATGGCGCCTATCTCGACGAGGCGATCGCCGCGCTCGGCGAGGTGCCGCTGCCGCCCTACATCGCGCAGCGTCGCGCGCCTGACGCGGCCGATCGCGCGTCCTACCAGACGCTGTTTGCGCGGCATGAGGGGGCGGTCGCCG